>NZ_BAAAZP010000239.1:0-77226 GCF_039536965.1 Nonomuraea antimicrobica
CGGCGCTGCTCGGCCGCCGCCGTCCGCCCCGCCGCGGCGCGGCCACGGGCGCGCTCATCCGCCGCGCGGAGGAGCTGCCGCCGCGCGACGCCTGGCAGACCGTACGCCTGGCCCGCGACCCGGGACGGCCGACCGCGCTCGACCACATCGCCCAGTTCGTCGACGGCTTCTGCGAGCTGCACGGCGACCGGGCGGCCGGCGACTGCCCGGCGATCGTGGGCGGGGTGGGCCGCCTCGACGGCGAACCGGTGATGATCATCGCGCACCAGAAGGGCCACACGACCGCCGAGCTGATCGCCCGAAACCACGGCATGGCCAGCCCCGAGGGCTACCGCAAGGCGGCCCGGCTCATGCGGATGGCGGAGAAGTGGCGGCTGCCGCTGATCACGCTGATCGACACGCCGGGCGCGTACCCGGGTGTGACCGCGGAGGAGCGCGGGCAGGCGGTCGCCATCGCCGAGAGCGTACGGCTCATGTCGCGCCTGCGCACCCCGACGGTCGCGGTCATCACGGGCGAGGGCGGCAGCGGCGGCGCGCTCGCCCTGGGCGTCGCCGACCGCGTGCTCTGCCTGGCCGGAGCCGTGTACTCGGTGATCAGCCCCGAGGGGTGCGCGGCCATCCTGTGGCGGGACCGGGCGCTGGCCCCCCGCGCGGCTTCGGCGCTGCGCATCGAGGCACGGGAGCTGCTGAGCATGCGCGTGGTGGACGGGGTCGTCCCCGAGCCGGCCGGGGGCGCGCACAAGGATCCGGCGCTGGCCGCGGAGCTGCTGCGGCACGGGCTCTCCGCCGCACTGGAGGAGGTGACGGGCGTGCCACTGGACGATCTGCTGCGCGCCCGCCGTACGCGGTACCGCGACATCGGTAGGGAGAGTCGTCATGCAAGATCCTGAATCGGAGATCGTCGTCGACGAGGTCGTCAGAGGCGCGGAGCGGCTGCTGCGGGCCTCTGACCGGCCGCTGCGGCGGATCGTGGTCCGCTCGGGGGCGGTCTGCGTCGAGCTGGAGTGGCCGTCCGCCGCAGAGGCGGCGATCGTGGCGGCCGAGCCCGCGCCGGTCGAGGGCGCCACCTCGCTCCTGTACGTCCGCGCCCCCATGGTCGGGACCTTCTACCACGCCCCCGAGCCCGGCGCCGACCCCTTCGTCCGGCTCGGAGACCTGATCGAGCTGGGCAGCCAGATAGGGGTCCTGGAGGCCATGAAGATCATGAACCCGGTGGAGGCGGGCGTCGCCGGCCGCGTGACCGAGGTCCTGGTCCCCGACGGCACCCCCGTCGAGTACGAGCAGCCGCTCATCGTCATCGAGCCCGCCGGGGTGTGAGGAGCCAGCATGTTCGACACCGTGCTCATCGCCAACCGAGGCGAGATCGCGCTGCGCGTCGCCCGTACGTGCCGGGAAATGGGCATCAGGTCCGTGGCGGTCTGCTCGACGGCCGACCTGCACTCGGCGGTCACCCGCGTGGCCGACGAGGTGGTGTGCATCGGCCCGCCCGCGGCCAGGCGCAGCTACCTCAACATCCCCGCGATCATCGAGGCGGCCCGCCGTACCGGGGCGCAGGCCGTGCACCCCGGCTACGGCTTCCTGTCGGAGGACCCCGACTTCGCGGAGATCTGCGCGGCGGAGGGCCTGACGTTCATCGGGCCCACGCCCGAGATCATGAATCGTCTCGGCGACAAGGCGCGGGCCAGGGCCACGATGGCGGAGGCGGGCCTGCCGGTGCTGCCCGGCGGCGAGCACCCGCCGGACGACGCGGCCGAGGCCAAGGAGGCGGCCGACGCGATCGGGTACCCGGTGATCCTCAAGGCCGTGGCGGGCGGCGGCGGCCGGGGCATGAAGGTCGTGCACGACCCGCGCGACCTGATCCGCGCCTTCCACGACACCCGCGCCTCCGCGCGGGCCGTCTTCGGCGACGGGCGGCTCTACCTGGAGCGCTACGTCGAGTCCGCCCGGCACGTGGAGGTCCAGGTGCTGCTGGACAACCGGGGCAACGGGGTGCACCTGGGCGAGCGCGACTGCTCGGTGCAGCGCCGCCACCAGAAGCTGATCGAGGAGACCCCCGCTCCCGGCCTGGACCCGTCACTCACCACCCACATGTGCGAGGCGGCGGTCAAGGCCGCGGCGGCCGTCGGGTTCACCGGCGCGGGCACGTTCGAGTTCCTGGTGGACGGCACCGACTTCACCTTCATGGAGGTCAACTGCCGCATCCAGGTCGAGCACCCGGTCAGCGAGGCGGTCACCGGCGTCGACCTGATCCGCCAGCAGATCCGGGTGGCCGCCGGGCTGCCGCTCGACCTCTCGCAGGACGACGTCGTCCCGTCCGGCCACGCCGTCGAGTGCCGGGTCAACACCGAGGCGCCCGAACGCGGCTTCGCCCCCACGGCCGGCACGCTGACCGACTTCCGCCCGCCGGGCGGACCCTTCACCCGCGTCGACACGCACGGCTTCCCCGGCCTGACGATCACACCCGACTACGACTCGCTGCTCGCCAAGGTCATCACCTGGGGCGCCGACCGCGAGACCGCGCTGGAGCGCATGGACCGGGCGCTGGCGGAGTTCGTGGTGGAGGGGCACGGGGTGAGCACGACGATCCCGCTGCTCAGGAAGGTGCTGCGGGAGCCGGACTTCCGCGCCGCCCGCCACGACACGCTGCTGCTGACCCGCATGCTGGGGGAGACGTGAGGGGCGCCGACCTGTTCGTGGCCGGGACCGGGCGCCGCCTTCCCCCGGCCATGACCCTGGACCAGGCCGTGGCCGACGGGCTGGTCGAGCGCCGGACGGTGTGGCGCGACGGCATCGTCTCGGTGTGCGTCTCCGACGGCGAGTCAGGGCCGGAGATGGCCGTGCGCGCGGCCCGTACGGCGCTGCGCGTCGCTGGCGGCCATGCCCGCGGCGTGGACGGTGACCCTGACGACGACGTGGACCCTGACGACGACGTGGACCTCGTGCTGCACGCGAACATCTACCACCAGGGCCACGACCTGTGGCCGCCGGCCTCGTACGTGCAGCGGGCCGCCACGAGCGGCCGGGGCCCGGCCATCGAGGTGCGGCAGTTGTCCAACGGCGGCATGGCCGCGCTCGAACTGGCCGCCGGATACCTGGCCGCCGACCGCACCCGGCGGCGGGCCCTGATCACCACCGGCGACCGCTTCGCCCTGCCCGGCATCGACCGCTGGCGCAGCGACCCGGGAACGGTGCTCGCCGACGGCGGCACCGCGCTCGTGCTGTCCACCACCGGCGGGTACGCCCGGTTACGCAGCATCGTGACCGTGTCGGACCCGACGCTGGAGGCCATGCAGCGGGGCGGCGACCCGTTCGGCGCCACGCCACTCGACGCGCGCCGGCCCATCGACGTCGAGCCCGCGCACCGGCACTTCGTGTCCGCGACGGGGCTGGACACCGTGCTCGACCGGCTGGACGCGGGCGGGCGCGAGGCGTACAAGCGGGCCCTGTCGGAGGCCGGGGCCGACGCCGACGAGATCGCCTGGTTCGTGCTGCCGAACCTCGGGCTGCCCCGGCTGCGCGAGTACTTCCTCGGCAAGTTCGACATCGACGTCGACCGCACGCTGTGGTCGTGGGGCCGCAACGTCGGACACCTCGGGGCCGGAGACCAGATCGCCGGGCTGGACGAGCTCGCGGTCTCCGGACGTCTCCGCCCCGGGCAACTGTGCCTGCTGGCCGGCGTCGGCGCCGGCTTCACCTGGTCGTGCGCGGTCGTCGAGATGCTCAGGCCGCTGGAGGAGAGATCATGACGTCGCAGACCGAGACCGCCGAAGCGCCCCGCCGGACGTTCCTGGGCTGGCCGCGCTGGTTCGGCACGCTGTTCGTGGTGGACATGTGGGAGCGGTTCAGCTTCTACGGCATGCTCGCCATCCTCTACCTCTACCTGGTGGCCCCGGCCGAGCGCGGCGGGCTCGGGATGGCCCCCGACACGGCCTCCGCGCTGTTCGGCATCTACATGGCGATGGTGTTCATGGCCGCGCTGCCCGGCGGCTGGGTGGCCGACCGGCTGCTCGGGGCGCGTCGCGCCGTCTTCGCCGGCGGCGTGCTGATCGCTCTGGGCCACCTGTGCCTGGCCATCCCGATGGACGGGGCGCTCTACCCGGGCCTCGGCCTCATCATCGCCGGGACGGGCCTGGTCAAGCCCAGCATGGCCGCGATGATCGGCGAGATGTACCCGGGGCGGCCCGAGAAGCGCGAGGCCGTCTTCTCCATCTTCTACATGAGCATCCAGGTCAGCGCCCTGTTCGCGCCCCTGCTCACCGGCTACGCGGCCGAGCGCGTGGACTGGCACCTCGGCTTCGGCATCGCGGCGGTCGGCATGTTCGCCGGCCTCATCCAGTACGGGGTGGGCCTGCGCAACTTCGGCGACGTCGGCCTCCGCCCGGTCAACCCGGCCACCCCGGAGGAACGCGCCCGTGTGCTGCGCGGCACGGCCCTGTGGGGCGGCGTCCCGCTGCTGCTGGTCGTCGCGGGCGTCGCGTTCGGCGCGCTCACCCTGGACCGGGTGCTGATGCTGATCGGCCTGGTGCTGCTGGTGGCGCCGGTCGTGTACTTCCGCCGCCTGCTGCGCCGCCCCGGCGTCGAGGCCGAGGACCGGCCCAGGCTGCGCGCGTTCCTGTGGATGCTGCTCGCCTCGTCCGTCTTCTGGCTCATGTTCGCCCAGGGGCCGGCCCTGCTCAACCTCTTCGCCCTCGAGTCGGTGGACCGTGACGTGGCCGGGTTCGAGGTCCCCGCGAGCTGGTTCCAGTCGGCGCAACCCCTGTTCCTGCTGCTGCTCGCCCCCCTGTTCGCGCTGTTGTGGACGCGCCTGGGCGCGCGGGTGGGAACGCCGCCGAAATTCTCCGCCGGGCTGCTGGCCGGCGGCGTCTCCTTCGCCGTCATGGCCTTCGCCGCGTCGCAGGCGGAGTCGGGTCTCGTCTCGCCGTTCTGGCTGCTGCTGGTCTACCTGCTGATCGTCTGCGGGGAGCTGACGGTGGGGCCGGTGGGGCTCAGCCTCGCCGCCGAGGTGGCCCCGCGCGGGCACACCAGCCAGGTGCTCGGGCTGTTCTGGATGTTCGCCGCGATCGGCGCGGCACTCGGAGGCAGGCTCGCGGAGCTGACGAACGTGCTCCCGCTGCCCGTCTACTACCTCGTGCTCGCGCTGCTGGGCGTGTGCACGGCGCTCGCGCTGGCCGCGGGCGCGAAATCGCTGGGGCGGCGCCTCCAGGCGACGTCCAGGAGAACCTGAGGATTGGAGATCGTCATGTCGGGCATCGCCGGCTGGGTGGACGACCAACGGGATCTGTCGCGGGAAGGGAACACGCTGCGGGCGATGGTGGGCACCATGGCCTGCCGCGGTCCCGACGGCGAGGCGGTGTGGACCTCGCCCAGGGCCGCCTTCGGGCACCGCCGCAGGACGCTCGGCGAGGGCGACGGCGCCCAGCCGTACGTGCTGGACGTGGACGGCCGCGTACGTGCCGTCGTGGCGTACTCGGGCGACCTCTACAACGCCGGGGAGCTGCGCGCGGAGCTGGCGGCGCGCGGGCACCGGTTCACCTCCGGCAGCGACGCGGAGGTGATCGCCCGCGGCCACCTGGAGTGGGGCGAGGGCCTGGCGAGCCGGCTCACCGGCATCTACGGCATCGCCGTCTGGGACCCCGCCGCCGGGGAGCTGACCCTCATCCGCGACCGGCTCGGCGCCAAGCCGCTGTTCTACGCCTCCGTCGGCGCGGGCCTGGTGTTCGCCTCCGAGCGCAAGGCCCTCCTCGCCCACCCGCAGGTCCAGCCCAGGGTCACGGCCGACGGGCTGCGCGAGGTGCTCTCCTACGCCGGGTCCCCCGGCCACGCCGTCTTCCACGGGATGTCCGAGGTCCGTCCCGGTCACCGCGTACGCGTGCGGCACGGCGGTGTGAAGGAGGAGCGGTACTGGCGGCTGGAGGCGGGCGAGCACGAGGACGACCTCGACACGACCGCGCGCACGATCAGGGAGCTGCTGGAGAACGCCGTCCGCGAGCAGATGCGGGCCGACGTGCCGCTGTGCGTCATGCTCTCCGGCGGCCTCGACTCCAGCGGCGTGACCGCCCTGGCCGCCCAGGTGCTGCGCGAACGCGGTGACGAGCCGCTGCGCACGTTCACCGTCACGTTCGGGCCCGAGGAGGACTTCAAGGCCGACGAGGTGTGGGGCACGCCGGACGCGCCCTTCGTCCGCACCATGGTCGAGTCGGCCGGGGCCAGCCACACCGACATCGTGCTGAGCGCCGGTGACCTGCTCGACCCCGTGGTCAAGGTCAACTCCCTGCGGGCCAAGGACGTCCCCAGCCCGCTGGGCAACATGAACACCTCCCTCTACGCGCTCTGCCGCGCCATCGCCGAGCACGTCCCGCTGGCGCTGCTGGGCGACGCCGCCGACGGCGTCTTCGGCGGGAACATGTGGATGTCCATCCCGCAGTTGATCAAGGCCCCGACGTTCCCGTGGGTCGCGATGGCCCAGTGGGGCGGCGGCAAGCACGGCATGGGCACCGACCTGCTCGACCCCGGCCTGCTGGGCACCCTCGACGTGCCCGGCTACGCGGCCGCCCGCTACCGGGAGGCCATCGCAGAGGTGCCCGCGCTGCCGGACGACACGCCCGAGGAGAAGCGCATGCGCGAGGTGTGGCACCTGGGCGTCACCAACTGGCTGCACACGCTGCTGCCGCACGGTGAGTCGATCTCGCAGGCGGCGGGGCTGGCCTTCCGGCTGCCGTACTGTGACCACCGGCTGGTGTCCTACGTCTACGGGGCGCCCTGGGCCATGAAGAGCTTCGACGGGCGGGAGAAGAGCCTGCTGCGGGCCGCCCTGCGCGGGCTGCTGCCGGAGTCGATCCTGGAGCGGCGCAAGACGCCGTACCCGACGCCGCAGGACGACGTCTACGCGCGTGCCCTGTGCGCGGAGCTGATGGACATCGTGAACGACACCTCCGCGCCGGTCGCCCCACTCATCGACGCCGACGCGGTCAAGCGCTTCGCCGACGAGCCGGGCGAGCTGGTCGCCGGGCCGCGGGCGTGGGTGTCGCGTACGCACGCCGAGATGGTGCTGCAGCTCAACGCCTGGCTGGACCTGTACCGGGTCCAGGTGGACCTCTGAGATTCCAGCCGGTCCACGCGGAACCGCCGGCACTGCGGTGCCGGCGGTTCACGTGGTACTGAGCCGAGGCTCTGACGGGTTCAGGCAGGCCGGGCGGTGAGCCGGGCCAGCCTGGGGACGAGGGCGGCGGGGGCGGGGGCGGCGGCGATGTCGGCGCCCAGCGCGCCCGCCGCCTTGGCGTAGGCGGGCTCCTCCAGCAGCCGCAGCGCCTCCTCCCTGACCCGCTCGTCCGTCGCCTCCTCCAGCCCGAGTACGACCCCCGCCCCCGAGGCGGCCAGCCGCTGCGCGTTGAAGCGGTGGTCGGGCAGGAGCGGCAGCACCATCTGCGGCAGCCCGTGCACCAGGCCGGTGAATATCGTCCCGGCGCCGCCGTGGCCCACCACCGCCCGGCAGCCGGGCAGCAGCGTGTGCAGCGTCGCCGACTCCACCACCTCGACCGCGCCGGGAAGATCGCCGGGGAGGTCGCCGAGCAGGTGGCGCTGGGCGGCGTCCACGGCCACGACCACGTCCAGCCCGGCGCCGGCCAGCGTGCGGGCGATGCGGCCCGCGGGCATCCGGCCCGGCGCGACCTTGCCGACCGTGGTGCCCCAGGTGACGCAGATCCGCGGCCTGGCCGACGGCGGCAGGACGTGCCGTACGCGGTCGCCGTTGTAGGGGACGTAGCGGACCGGGGCCCGCTCGTGCGTGAGCCCCGGCTGCTGCATGCCCGCCGGGCAGGGGTCCACGGTCAGCCGGCCGAGCAGCTCGGCCTCTTCCCGCACGCCCAGTCGCGCGCACAACGACGCGACCGCCGCCGACTCGGCCTCCGCGACCCCCGGCCGCGCCCGCATCGCGCCCACGATGTCGGCCCCCCACGGGTGGCGTACGGCGGGCACGCCCACGGCCGCCGCCGCGATCGGTCCCGCCCACGAGGTCGGGTCGAACACGACCAGGTCCGGCCGCCACGCGCGGGCGAGCGCCACCAGGTCCGCGGCCATCGACTCGGCCAGGGTCAGCCAGATCGCCGAGGCCCTGGGGACCCCGGACGGCCCGGGGGAGCCGGTGCCCTCGACGATGTCGCGGAACATGGCCACGGTGTCCAGATCGGGTCCGACGGCCTGGGCGGGGGTGCCCGTCGCCCGTACGACGTGGGTCTGGGCCGGTGGTACGGCCGCCAGCACCTCGTGACCGGCGGCACGCAGCGCCCAGGCGAGCGGCGCCATCGGGTAGAAGTGCGTCGGCCAGCCCCAGGTGTTGAACAGGACCCGCATCACGTGCCTCCTCGCAGTACGCCCGCCCCGCCACCACGCGGAGCCCTTCCCCGCCACCCGCCCCGTGCGTGGCCTCGGCCGACGTGCGGCAGGCGGCGGGTGGGATGCGGTGACGTGACGTGTGGAAGACGAGGCTAGGCCGCCCCGGTCGAACACGGCTCGACCGATCGTCGAGCCCCGAGCCGGATCATCGCGGTATGGACATAGGTGTAGCGCTTCCCTCGCTGATCCCGGGCGCGCGGGCGGGGCGGTTGCTGGAGTGGGCCAGGCGCGCCGACCGGCTGGGGTTCTCCACGCTGGGGGCACTCGACCGGCTCGTCTACGACGGGCTCGAATCCCTGACCGCGCTCGCCGCCGCCGCCGCGGTCACCGAGCGGATCGAGCTGGCGACCACGGTGCTGATCGCCCCCTACCGAGCCGACGTGGCCGTGCTGGCCAAGCAGGCCGCCACCGTCGACCTGCTGTCGGGCGGCAGGCTGATCCTCGGCCTGGCCGCCGGGCTGCGCGAGGACGACTACACGGCCAACGGCACCGTGTTGGCCGGTCGCGGGCGGCGGCTCGACGCGATGACCGAACGGCTCCAGCGCATCTGGTCGGGCCCGGAGGACGGGTTCGGCAACCCCGTCGGGCCGGTGCTCCCGCGGCCTCCCCGGCTGCTGTTCGGCGGCCACTCGGAGGCGGCCCTGCGCCGCGCCGCCCGCCACGGCTGGGGCTGGATCGCGGGCGGCGGCGCCCCCTCGGGCTACGCGGTGCACCTCGAACGCGCCCGCCGCGTCTGGCAGGAGGAGGGCCGGACGGAGGAGCCGCGCAAACTGGCGCTCAACTACTTCGCACTCGGCCCCGACGCCCGCGACCACGCCGCCGGCTTCCTCGGCGGCTACTACGCCTTCCTCGGCCCCGGCTACGCGGGCAAGGCGGCGGCCGGTGCGATCACCGACGAGGCCAGGCTGGCGGAGGTCGTCGCCGGTTACCGCGACGCGGGCTGCGACGAGCTGATCCTCGTGCCCTGCCACGCGGACCCCGAGCAGGTCGACCTCCTCGCGAAGGCGGTCCTGTGATGCCCTTCCTGACGGCGCTGAAGGGGGTGCCACGATGAGCGGCCCACGTACTGCCCTCGTCACGGGCGCGAACGGCGACCTCGGCGGCCCGGTGGCGGCCCGGCTGCTGGAGGAGGGTTTCGACGTGGTCGTGGCGGCGCGTGAGGCGGAGACGGCCGCCTCCGTCGCGCGGGCGTGCGGCGGGTCCGCGCGCCCGGCCGTACTCGACGTGACAGAGCCCGACCTGGTCAAGTCCGCGCTCGACGAGATCGGGCCGGTGGACGTGCTGATCAACAACGCCGGGGTGCTGCTGACCCCGCGGCAGCGCCCGTCCGAGGCCGACCTCGAACTCGTCGAGCGCGAGCTGGCGGTGAACACGATCGGGGCGTGGCGGATGGCGCAGGCCGTGCTGCCGGAGATGATCCGCCGCGGCTGGGGCCGGATCGTCAACGTGTCGAGCGGCACCGCGTCGTTCACCCACGGCCTCTTCCCCGGAACGCCGGGCTACACGGTCTCCAAGGCCGCGCTCAACGCGGTCACCGTCATCCTGGCCCGCGACACCGAGGGCACCGGCGTGCTGGTCAACGCCGTCAACCCGGGCCGGGTCAGGAGCCGGATGCTGCCGGACGCGGAACGTACGCCGCTGGACGCCGCCCGGTCCATCGTGGCCGTGGCCACGCTGGCCGACGACGGCCCCAGCGGCGCGTTCTTCCGTCCGGACGGTGTGGTCATGGAGTGGTAGAGAACAACCGGCAGACGGCGGCCGCGTCGTGGTCGCCGTCGCCCTGGTCCACCAGCGCGGCGAACTGGCCGGCGGCCCGCTCGGTGACCGGCAGGCTCAGGTCCGCCGTGGCGGCCTCGGCCAGGACGAGCCGCAGGTCCTTCTCCATGAGCCGCGAGCGGAAGGCGGGCGGCGTGAAGCGCCCGTCGCGCATCAGCGCCGCACGGAAGCTCATGACCTTGGAGCTGAAGCCGCTCTCTGCGATGGCCGACAGCAGCATGGCGCGGTCGAGACCCGCGCTCTCCCCGTAGCTCACGGCCTCGGCCAGTGAGGCGAGCTGGGCGCCGAGCAGCAGGTTGAAGGCCAGCTTCATGGCCGCCCCCCGGCCCGCGGGGCCGAGTTCGTACACCTCGTGGCCGATCGTTTCGAGGACCGGCTTGGCCCGGCGGATGTCCAGCTCGTCCCCGGCCGCGAGCACGCGCAGCTCGCCGCGGCGGGCCTGCAGCGGGTTGCCCAGCACGCACGCCTCCACCCGGTGCGCCCCGGCCGCTGCCACGCGTTCCGTGGCGCGGCGGGCGTAGGCGGGGGAGACGGTGCTGGTGTCCACGACGAGCGTGCCCGGCCCGGCCGCCGCCAGCGCGCCGCCGAACAGCACGTCGTCCACGGCGCTCTCGTCGGCCAGGCTGAGCAGCAGGACCTCGGCCCCGGCCGCCGCGTCCTGGACGGAGGTGGCCACGTGGGCGCCCTTCTCGGCCAGCGGCTCGGCCCGCTCGGCCGTCCGGTTCCAGACCGTGATGCGGTAGCCGGACTCCAGGAGGCGGGTCGCCATGCCCGAGCCCATGGTGCCGAGCCCGAGCACGGCCACGTCCCGTACGGCCATCAGATTCCCCCGTCCACGGTCAGCGTGGCCCCGGTGACGTAGGCGGACTGGTCACCGGCCAGGTACAGCACGGCCTCGGCCACGTCGCCCGGCCCGCCCAGCCGTCCGAGCGCGGCCGCCTTCTTGATCCGCTCCAGCACCTGCGGCGGCGGGCCGTCGCCGTCGCCCGAGTCGATGATGCCCGGCGCGATGACGTTGACCCGGATGCGGCGCGACCCCAGCTCCTTGGCCAGCGACCGGGTCCAGCCGATCACCGCGGCCTTGGAGGCGGTGTAGTGGCTCTTGAACGGCAGCCCGCGCTCGGCCGCCGACGCGCCGAGGTTGATGATCGAGGAGTTCTCCGCCAGCAGCGGCAGCACGGCACGGGTGACCAGGTGCAGCGCGGTCAGGTTGGTGTCCAGCACGCGGTGCCACTCGTCGGGCTCCAGGTCGTCGATCGACGAGTGCCCGTCCACGCCGGCGTTGTTGACCAGCACGTCGAGGCCGCCGAACAGCTCACGGCAGGTGTTGGCCAGCATCGTCGCGTCCTCGGGGCGGCGGACGTCGGCCCGCACGACGCGGTGCTCGACGCCGAACGCCTTCAGTTCCCGCTCCAGCTCCGCCGCGGCCTCCTGGTCAGCGCGATAGCAGGTGACCACCCGGGCGCCGCGTGCGGCGAGGGCGAGCACGATCGCGCGGCCGGAGCCCCGGCTGCCGCCGGTGACGAGGCAGCGCTTTCCGGTCAGGTCCAGGCTCATCTTCTCGGCTCCGTTCAGGTCAGGGTCAGCAACTGGTACGCGCCGTCGTACGCGCGCGGATGGCCGGTCGCGGGATCGACGATGTGGGAGAGCAGCACGTACGGTCCCGCGGGCAGGTCGATCTGCACGGCCGCGGAGCGCCCCCGCGACAGGGGGGCCAGGCCGACCGGCTGCCCCCTGAACGGGATGCTCGGCGGCTGCTTGCCGCTCTTGATCGCGTCGAACACGTCCTGCAGACCGGTCGCGGTCGTGCCGGGCGCGACCGGGATGAACACCGCCTCGTTCAGCCCGTTGGAGGCGTTGACCACGAGGAAGCGGCCGTTGCGGAGCAGCGGGGCGCCGGCCACGTCGATGCGCGTGCGCGTCCCGTCCTGCCGGTGGATGATCGTGCCGTCCACGCCGGGGAACTGCTTCCTGTCCGCCCCGGCGCCCTCGACCTTGACGGCCTTGACCACCGGCTTGGCGGCGTTGTCTGCGTAGTCGTAGGCGATCAGGTGGTAGGCGCCGCGGGTCACGATCGAGCTGATCTCCACGACGGCCTGGGCGGTCAGCACGGCGCCGCCGTACTGGTCGACCGACATCTCCACGCGCCGGCAGGCGGCCTTGCGCTCCTCGATGTTCGCGGAGTTCGTCAGCAGGAGGTCACGGAGGTAGGCGTCGAGGCTGCGGCCTGGGCGCAGGCGTACGAGCAGCAGCGCGGTGGTCCGCGTGGCGCGCACCCGCAGGGTGAGGCAGCCTTCCGCCAGGGTCGAGGGGGCGGACAGACCGTTCGCGTCGATGACGACCTCGACCGCCTTGCGCGTGTCCGCCACGGCCGTGCCGGGCACGCCCGCCACGTGGGCGGCGGTCAGCAGCCCGGCGCCGGCCAGGAAGCCGCGCCGTCCGTGCAGCCTGCTCATCGGTCCTCCTTACGGCCGGACACGAGCACGTCGGGACCGGTCAGCGGGGCCACTTCGATGTCGCGGAAGCCGGCGGCGGTCAGCCAGGAACGGCATTCCGACTCCGCGTACTCCGAGCCCCCCGGCGTGATCAGCCGCATGTTGAGGCTCATGAGGAAGGTCTCGGGGTCGCCGGGGATCTCGTCCTTGAGCGCGTCGTAGATGACCACCCGGCCGCCCGGGGGCAGCGCGCGGTGGGCCTTCTCCAGCAGCGCGATGCGGCGCTCGTCGTCCCAGTCGTGCAGGACGTGCCCGAAGACGGCGACGTCCGCGTCGGGGATCGGGTCGGCGAAGAAGTCGCCGCCCTGGAAGCGGACCTTGCCGTTCATGCCGAGCCGGGTCATGTGCTCCTGGAAGCTGGGCTCGACCTGCGGCAGGTCGAAGGTGATGCCGGTCAGGTGCGGGTGCACGCGGACGATGTCGGCCGCCAGGTTGCCGCGGGCGCCGCCCACGTCCACGAACGACCGGTACGGGCTCCAGTCGAAGGCGTTGGCCAGCGCGGGCCCGACGGCGGCGGCGGCGCCGTCCATGGCCCGCATGAACTGCTCCACCCGGCGCGGGTCGGCGTAGAAGGCGTCGAAGTTCTGCGCGCCCTTGGAGCCCGGCTCCCCGGTGCGCAGCAGTTTCGTCAGCTCGGCCCAGTTCCCGTAGTGGTAGTTCAGCAGGTGGAGGAACCCGCCGATGTACGTGGGCCTGGCCGCGTCCAGGTAGGCCGCGGCGTCGCGCCCGTTGCCGTAGCGGTCGCCGTCCCGGATGAGCACGCCGAGGCCGGTGAGCGCGTCCAGCCAGTCCTTGCACGCACGCGGGTGCAGGCCGAGCCGCTCGCGGATCTCCGGTTCACTCAGCGCCTTCTCCGCGAGAGCGCTGAACAGGTCGAGTTCGACGGCGCTGAGCAGCGCCTTGGCGGCGAAGTAGGAGCGCGCGAGCCGGACGAGATCGATGTCTGCCATGGTCGCGAGCGTGACACGGGGCACTCGGGCATGGGTCGAAGCCGGTTGGGGGCCGCCTTGAGCGGGCCACGTCCGCCGTACGAGTGCCGCGGCCGATCGTGGTCGGGACTCTGGGTGGCGTCCCCGCGAAGCGTACGCTCAACCTGTAGACTGTCTACATATGGTGCCGCTCATCGCATCGGGGAGGACCGTTCGTGAAGCCGAGTCGCAGAGACGTGCTCCGTGCCGGGATGGGGATCGCTCTTTTACCGTTCGCCGCCTCCTGTGGCTCCTCCGGTGTGCAGGGGAGCACGGGGAGGGTCTTGACCAGCAAGGTGCCCCTGCCGAAGCCGTTCACGGTTCCGCTGCCCATTCCGCCCGTGCTCAAGCCCGCGCGGACCGACGGCACCACCGACTTCTACGAGATCGTGCAGAAACCGGCGCGGGCCGAGATCATACCCGGGTCGCCGACCCAGGTGTGGGGATACAACGGGCTCTTCCCCGGGCCCACGATCGTCTCGCGCAGCGGTCGCCGCACACAGGTGCGCCACCGCAACGAGCTGCCCGTGCCCGTCGCCGTCCACCTGCACGGCGGCAAGACGCCCGCCGAGAGCGACGGCTACCCGACCGACCTGATCCTGCCGGGCGGCGGCGGGGCCTCGCACCAGCACCACGGGGCGACGGGCCGCGTCAGCAAGGGGGCCAAGGACTACGTCTACCCCCTCGACCAGCCCGCGGCCACGCTCTGGTACCACGACCACCGGATGGACTTCACCGGTCCCCAGGTCTGGCGCGGGCTGGCCGGCTTCCACCTCGTCCACGACGACGAGGCCGACGCGCTGCCGCTGCCCCAGGGCGACCACGACGTGCCACTGATGATCTGCGATCGGGCCTTCGACGAGGACGGCTCATTCCTGTACCCGTCCGTGTCGCCCGACCTCCAGGGCGAGCCCGGCGTGACGGAGGAGTACATGGAGGGGGTGCTGGGTGACGTGATCCTGGTCAACGGCGCTCCGTGGCCGGTCATGGAGGTCGACAACACCCGCTACCGCTTCCGCCTGCTCAACGCCTCCAACGCGCGCCGCTACCAGCTCGCCCTCGATCCGCCCGCCGCGGAGTTCGTCCAGGTGGGCAGCGACGTGGGCCTGCTGGGCGCCCCGGTCAGGCACGACGAGCTGCCGATCGCCCCGGCCGAGCGCTTCGAGGTCGTCATCGACTTCTCCGCCTACCCGGTCGGCACGCAGGTGACGCTGAAGAACACGCTGGGCGACGGCGGCACCGCCGACGTCATGCGCTTCCGCGTCGCCAGGAAGGCCAAGGACGACAGCCGCGTGCCCTCCCGCCTGGTCGAGTTCGAACGTCTCTCGCGCTCGTCCGCCACGCGCACCCGCCAGGTCAACTTCACCCAGGGCGCGAACGACGGCCGCGTCATGTGGACGATCAACGGCAAGGTCTTCGACCCCGACCGCGCCGATGTCGAGTCGAAACTCGGCACCACGGAGATCTGGCGCGTCGTCACCGACGTGCACCATCCCCTCCACATCCATATGGCCCACTTCCAGGTGCTCAGCCGCGGGAGCGAGGGCAGGGTCCGGCCCAGCGACGCCGGCTGGAAGGACACCATGGACATCCCGGACAGCGAGCTGGTGGAGGTGCTGGTCCGCTTCACCGGCTACCGGGGCCGGTACGTCTTCCACTGCCACAACCTGGAACACGAGGACATGATGATGATGGGCAACCTCGACGTCATGTGAGGCCCGCTAACCTGTCCGCATGAACGCGACCTGGGAGCCCACCGCGGCGGGCGTGCTGCGCCTGCCGTCGGGCCGCCTCGTACGCGGCCGGGGCCTGAGACACCCGCTCCCGCCGGGCCCGCGCCCCGCCTTCGCCCTCTACCTGCTGGGCAGTCGGCCGGCCGAGGTCGAGTGGGAGCACCGGTGGCTGCGCTGGCCCGACTTCTGGCTGCCGTCCGACCGCCGGGCGGCCGTCGAGGCCCTGTGTGAGGCGTGGGAGCGCGCGGGGCACGAGCGCGTCGAGGTCGCCTGCGGCGGCGGGCGTGGTCGCACCGGCACCGCGCTGGCCTGCCTGGCCGTCCTCGACGGCGTGCCCGGCGACCGGGCGGTCGCTTACGTGCGCGAGCACTACGCGAGACACGCTGTGGAGACGCCGTGGCAGCGCCGCTACGTCACCCGTTTCCGCGCGTCACTCGACCGTGCGTAGGATCTGCTCGATCGAGGCCGTACGCGAGCGCAGCTCCGCCAGGTCGGCGGCGACCCGCTGCTGCGCGTCGAGGGTGGTCTCGGCGAGCTGCTCGAACCTCTGCACGAGCCGGCGCAGGTCGTCGGCCTGATCGGCCTGCCGCCTGGCCTTGCGGGCGTCGAACATCCCCACGATGACCACGCTGCCCAGGAACGTGGCCAGAACCAGTACCCCGAGATAGAAGATCACCTCGGGCCAGGACATCGCCATCAGGAGCCCTCCTCCGGGCCCGGCCCGGTGAGTGTCTTGGCCGCCTCGGCCAGCGCCGCCGCGGTCAGATGCAGGTCGAAGTCGGTGACCTCGTAATACTTCATGGCCTTGCCGTCGTCGGACAGCTCCAGGCTGCCGGTGATCAACCCGGCGGCCTCCAGCCGGCGCAGGTGCATGTGGAGGAGCGGCCGGCTTACCCCGATCACGCGGGCCAGGTGGCTCACGTAGTCGCGCTCGGCCGCCAGTTGCGCGACGATGCGCAGCCGCAACGGGTTGGCCAGCGCCGCCAGCATCTCGACCAGGTCGTCACCCGTCGGCCCGGCCTGCGTCATGGCTTCCCATCACGTGTAAGAACGCTTTTACGGGTACGACCGTAACACGGCCGGTCGCGCACCGGCCTAGGCCACCTCGACGGCTTCGCGCCGATGCCGGGGCTGCGGCCGTTCGCCCCTGAACGGGGTCCCCGTCCCGAGGGTCAGCCCTGCCGCCAGGCACACCAGCGGGATCGCCGGGATCACGTACCGCACGTCGAAGGCCGCCAGGAACGGCGGCGAGACGATCAGCGCGAGCGCGGCCACCCCGGGCAGCAGCGCGTCCCAGCGCCGCCGGACCAGCGCGGCGACCAGCGTCCCCGCCAGCGCCAGGGAGAGCAGCGGGAACGGCACGTAGCCGAAGCGCTGGTACGCCCGCAGCCACCCGGCGAACGGCTCCACCACCCGCGTGGCCGCCGGACCCCCCTCGTACGACTCGGCCACCCCCCGCACCGACTCGCTGATCGGCCGTTCCGCGGCGGGGAACTTGTAGGGCGTCTTCTCGTCGGCCGCCGTACGCTCCCAGCGCAGCAACTGCCCGAGATCGGTCACGACCGCGCCCAGGTACTCCACGGGCTGGGCGAGGATGGCGGCCCTGGCGAACTCCCCGGCGAGCTGGTTGCGGTTGGCCGTGCCCGGCACCTTGAGCAGCGGTGAGAAGTCCTCCCACAACCAGTGGGGCGGGTAGGGCCGCTGCTCCACCGGCATGTTCGGGCAGAGCACGGACAGCCGCTCGGACGGCTGGATCACCGCGCAGTCGGCGAAGCTCATGGTCCGCGACCACAGGAAGTTCCCGTCGGCCTCGGTCAGGGCGAACTTGCCCTTCTCCACCTTCGTCCAGGTCGCGTACGCGCCCAGCGGGATCGCCCCGGCCACCAGCAGCGCCACCAGGGGGCGCCAGCCGTACCGCCTGATCAGCAGGTACGCGGCGGTCAGGAGCAGCAGCGGCAGGCCGACGGTCCTGGTGATCCCGGCCAGGCCCAGCAGCAGCCCGCCCACGGCGGCCGTCGTGGGGCTGACCCGCCAGACGATCAGCGTGATCGCCGCGGCGACGAGCACGACGAAGACGGCGTCCGCCATGATCATGTGCTCGAGCAGCACCATGAACTCGTCGTAGAGCAGCGGGGTGACCAGCAGCGTGGCACCCCAGCCGGGCAGGCCGCGGCGGCGCAGCAGCGCGTACACCGCGACCGCGAGCGCCAGCACCAGCAGGTGCTGCAGGACCGTCACCAGGGTGAGGCTGTGCGCGGGCCGCAGCAGCGCCAGCAGCAGGGAGTAGCCGGAGGGCCTGCTGGTGCCCGGGGCCGGCTCCTCGGCCAGGAAGGCGAAGGAGTCGCCGTAGAACAGCAGCGCCGGGGGGAAGCCGAGCACCGCGAGCAGGCGCAGCCCGACCGCCGGCAACATGGCGATGACCAGTGCGCGATGGGCCAAGGCGGATCCGCTTCCTCGTGAGTCCGGGCCCCCACAATAGTGGACATCCCGATCGCCGAGCCGGACGGTCTCGGACGCCGTGGGCCCTGGGGCGGGGCTTGTGGGGGCCGTATCAGAATGACATTCTGGAATTACGTAGGGGAACCCGCCGCTCTCCGGAGGGACGCATGACCGCCGCCGACCGCCCAGCCGTCGACAGGGACGGCCTGCGCCGCAAATACCGCGAGGAGCGCGACAAGAGGCTCCGGCCGGACGGCAACGACCAGTACCGTCGCCTCACCGGCCGCTTCTCCCCCAACCTGGACGACCCGTACCTCCCCGTGATCGAGCGCGAGCCGAGGACCGACCACGTCACGGTCGCCTTCGTCGGCGGCGGCTTCGCCGGTCTCGTCACGGGCGCGCGGCTGAAGGAGGCCGGGGTCGAGGACGTGCGCATCGTGGAGAAGGGCGGCGACTTCGGCGGCACCTGGTACTGGAACCGCTACCCGGGAGCGCAGTGCGACACGGCCTCGTTCGTGTACATGCCGCTCCTGGAGGAGACCGGCCACATGCCGACCGAGAAGTACGCGCACGCCCCCGAGATCCTCGAACACTGCCGCCGCATCGGCAAGCACTACGGCCTGTACGACCACGCGCTGTTCCACACCGAGGTGGTGGGCCTGGAGTGGGACGAGGCCCGCTCGCGCTGGACCGTGCGCACCGACCGCGGCGACGCGTTCACCGCCCAGTTCGTCGCCATGGGCATCGGCCCCTTCAACGTGCCGAAACTGCCCGGCATCCCCGGCATCGAGGACTTCGGCGGCCACGCGTTCCACACGAGCCGCTGGGACTACGCCTACACCGGCGGCGACCCCTCCGGCGCGCCTCTCGACCGGCTGGCCGACCGGCGGGTGGCCCTCATCGGCACCGGCGCGACGGCCGTGCAGTGCGTGCCGCACCTGGCGCGGGCCTGCCGGGAGCTGTACGTCTTCCAGCGCACGCCCTCGTCGGTGGACGTGCGCGACAACCGGCCGACCGACCCCGAGTGGTTCGCCACGATCGCCACGCCCGGCTGGCAGCAGCGCTGGCTGGAGAACTTCACCGCCAACCAGAGCGGCGGCCGGGCCGAGGAGGACCTGGTGATGGACGGCTGGACCGACCTCGCCCGCCGTTACCGCACCAGGATCAACGCGGTGCCGCCCGGGCAGCTCACCCAGGACACGCTCCTGGCCGCCTTCGAGGACTCCGACTTCGAGAAGATGGAGGAGATCCGCGCCCGCGTGGACGCCGTGGTCGACGACCCGGAGACCGCCCGCGGCCTGAAGGCGTGGTACCGCCAGCTCTGCAAGCGGCCCTGCTTCCACGACGAATACCTTCAGGCGTACAACCTGCCCGGCACCCACCTGGTCGACACCGACGGCAAGGGCGTCGAACGGATCACCGAGCGGGGCGTGGTCGCGGCGGGCCACGAGTACGAGGTCGACTGCGTCATCTACGCCTCGGGCTTCGAGGTCGGCACCGACTACACCCGCCGCTCCGGCTACGACCCGGTGGGACGGGGCGGGCTCCGGCTGTCGGACCACTGGTCGGCGGGCATGCGCACGCTGCACGGCATCCACGTGCACGGCTTCCCGAACGCCTTCCTCGTGCAGCCGACGCAGGGCGCGAACCACATCTCCAACATCCCGCACAACCTGACCGAGGCGGGCAGGACCATCGCCGCGACCGTGCGACACGCCCTCGACCACGGCTACGCGCGGGTCGAGGCCACGAGGGAGGCGGAGGAGGGCTGGGTGACCCTGCTCCTGTCGGGCGCCGGCCGGCTGCTGGGCTCACCCGACTGCACGCCGGGCTACTACAACAACGAGGGCCAGGACCGCGGCCTCAAGGACCGGCTCAACGTCGGCCACCCGCACGGGGCGGTGGCGTACTTCGCCTTCATCGACCGGTGGCGCACCTCGGGCGACTTCGAGGGCCTGGAGTTCCACCGCCCGTGAGCCGACCGAGGCGATCGCGGCGATATGCCGTGGAGTTCCGCCGCCCGCGAGGCCATAGTGGGACGGCACGACCCCGTCGACTCCCGGAGGTCACGACCCCTCGCCATGGCCATGTTCGTCCACCTCACCCCCGCCGGGAACATCCGCTCCATCCGCCGGGCGGGCATCCGCCCCGCCTCCGGCACACCGGGTGTCTACTGCCTGCCCGTGCTGCCCTCGTACCAGCTCACCCACCAGTGGGCACGCGAGCTGCGCCGCGGCGGTCAGCGGACGTTCGTCGCCGTGCACTTCCGCATCCCCGACGACGAGCGCGTGAGCGTCGGCCACTACAACGGCCCGCCGGTCGAGCTGTCCGGCACGGAGGCCGCCGCGCTGGTCGCCGCCCAGCCCGACGCCCGAGGCTACGAGGTCGTGGTGCCCCGCTCCATCCGCCCCGGCGAGATCCACCGCATCAGGCGGGTCAACCGGGTCACCGGCTGGCGCTACCTGCCCGACGCGCACGGCCGCCCGCCCTGCTCCTGCCCCGTCTGCAACCCGCCCGGCCAGTACGGAGCCGCCAAGATCCGCGACAGGGACGAATGACCGGTGACCCCGCCGGGCGGCGCCACCACGGCGAAAGCTACACCCAGCACTACTGCCCGGCCCTCCCACCAGCGGATACGGTCACAAAATGCTCCACAGGACCGCGCTGGAAGCCCTGACCCGGCGTCCCGTGCCGTTTCTCGCCTCGGGCTGGCCCTGGCGCTGCGTGGCGTACCTGCTGGCCAGCCTGGTCCCCGGTGCGGCGGCCGGGCTCGTCGCCACAGTCGGCCTGGGCATCGCGCAGGTCGAGCCCGCGTTCGGCATCCTGGCGGGCCTGGTCGCCCTGGCCCTGTCCGTCCCGCTCATCGCCCGCTTCGAACGGTTCAGGCTGCGCCTGGTCGACCTCGTGCCCGTGCCCGGGCCGCCGGACCGGCGCAGGCGGGAGGCCGGGCTGGCGATCGTGACCGTGCTCGCGATGTGGTGGATCGACCTGATCATACTGGCGTTCACGATCGGGGGGCCGGTGGTGCTGATCCTCACCCCGGTCCTGCAGCCGGTGGCCTGGCCGGCCGGCGTCTTCGGCTCGATCGTGGGGGTGCTGCTGCTGCCCGTCGCCGCGTACACGATCACGGCCTGGGGCGGCGCCCGGGGCGCGATGGTACGCGCGTTGCTCGCCCCGGCGGGCTCCGAGCTGAGCGAGGTGCTGCGGTCGCGGGCGCGGCTGGTGGACGCGTTCGAGATGGAGCGCCGCAGGATCGAGCGGGACCTGCACGACGGCGCCCAGCAGCGGCTGGTGGCCCTGGCCATGACGCTCGGCCTGGCCAGGCTCGACCTGCCGGACGACTCCCAGACCGGGCGGTTGATCGGGCTGGCCCACGAGGAGGCCAAGCAGGCCCTGGCCGAGCTGCGCGAGCTGATCAGGGGAGTGCACTCCCAGGTGCTCACCGACCGAGGGCTGAGCGCCGCGGTATGCGACGTGGCGGGGCGCTCGCCCGTGCCCGTGGACGTCGACCTCGACCTGCCCCTCCGCCTGCCGCCCCCGGTCGAGGTGACCGCCTACTACGTCGTCAGCGAGGCCCTGGCGAACGTGACCAAGCACAGCCGGGCCACCAGGGCCGCCGTCACCGGGCGGGTCGAGCGCGGCATACTCGTCGTCGAGATCGGCGACGACGGCATCGGCGGCGCCGACCAGGGAAAGGGGACAGGGCTGACCGGGCTCGCCGACCGGCTGTCGGTGGTGGGCGGGAGGCTGTCGCTGTCCAGCCCGGCCGGCGGCCCGACGCTCGTCCGGGTGGAGATCCCGTGTTCATGACCGAGGAGAGCCCGTGCGCGTGGTGATCGCCGAAGACGCCGTCCTGCTCCGTGAGGGCCTGGCCGGGCTGCTCGAACGCTTCGGCCACACCGTCGTCGCCTCCGTCGGCGACGCGCCCGCCCTGGTCGAGGCCGTCACCGAGCACCGCCCCGACGCCGTGGTGACCGACGTGCGCATGCCGCCGGGCTTCTCCGACGAGGGCCTGCGGGCGGCGCTGGAGCTGCGCGCCCGGCATCCGGAGCTGGCGGTGCTGGTGCTCAGCCAGTACGTCGAGCAGACGTACGCGGCCGAGCTGCTCGAGTCGGGCGCCGGAGCGGGCATCGGCTACCTGCTGAAAGACCGCATCGGCGACGTACGCGAGTTCGTCGACGCCCTCGACCGCGTGGCCGGCGGCGGCACGGTCGTGGACCCGGAGGTGGTGCGCCAGCTCCTGCGGCGGCGCCGCGACCCGATCTCCCGGCTCACCCCGCGCGAGCAGGAGGTGCTCGGCCTGATCGCCGAGGGCCGCTCGAACGCCTCGATCGCCAAGGAGCTCCACGTCACCGAGGCGGCCGTGGCCAAGCACATCGCCAACATCTTCACCAAGCTCGACCTGCCCCCGGCCGCCGACGGGCACCGCCGGGTGCTGGCGGTGCTGGCGTACCTGAGGGCCTGACCGCGGTCGTCGTCGACGACGACCCGGAAGTCATATGCCGATCCTTGATCCTAAAAGTAGGGTTCGTTGGCATGAGCGAGAACTGGCAGGAGGTCGGCGACCGGGTCTATGTCCGGCGTCATCGGTCGTACGACCTCAACACGGGGCTGATCGTGGGCGACGGACACTGCCTGGTCCTCGACACCAGGAGCTCCCACAGAGAGGCGGCCGACCTGATCGAGGCGGTCAGGTCGGTCACCGCCTACCCCTGGACGGTCGTCAACACCCACTCCCACTTCGACCACTACTACGGCAACGCGCTCTTCCGTCCCGCCGAGATCTGGGGCCACGCCAGGTGCGCCGAGGAGATCGAGACGTACGGCGAGCAGCACCGCGCCGGCATGATCGAGCAGCGGCCTGAGCGGCGCGAGGAGCTGGAGGAGGTGACCATCGTCGCGCCCGACCACACGTTCACCGTCGCGGCCACCCTCGACATCGGCGGGCGCATCGTCCACCTGCGCCACTTCGGGCTCGGGCACAGCAGCAACGACGTGGTGGCGCACGTGCCGGACGCGGGCGTGCTGTTCGCCGGTGACCTGGTGGAGGAGGGGGCGCCGCCGGCGTTCGGCGACTCGTACCCGCTCGACTGGCCCGGCACCGTGGGCGCCATGCTGAGGGAGATGCCCGAGCCGGTGATCGTTCCCGGGCACGGCGCGGTGGTGGACCGCGCGTACGCCCTGGCCCAGCACGAAGAGCTGACGCGGGTGGCCGACCTCGCCAAGCGCGCCCACGTGGAGGGGCTGCGCGACGTGATCGGGCTCTTCCCGTACCCGGAGGACGTCTCCAGGCAGGCCGTCGCCCGTGCCTTCATGCAGCTCGACGCCTAGCTGCCCGCTCCGCCACGCTCGACGAGTACGTTACGACCGCGCTATAGTGCATTTTGCAATATAGAAGGAGTCCCTATTGGCGCGACGCCACGACCTCGTGGGGTTGACCGTCCTGGCCCTGCTCACGGTGCGTGCCAGCCACCCCTACGAGCTGCACCGCTACATCATCGACACCCACAAGGACTACATCACCGGCCTGCCGCGCAGCCTCTACCACGCGGTCGAGCGCCTGGCGGCGGACGAGCTGATCACCCCGGTGGGCACCGACCGTGCAGGCCGCAGGCCGGAACGCACGGTCTACGAGATCACCGACGAGGGTCGCCACGAGTTGCGCACCCGGCTGTGCCACCTGCTGGAGAGACCCGACCCCGACCGGCGGGCGTTCGTCGCGGCCGTCTCGCTCATCGGCTGCCTGTCACTGGACGAGGCGCGCACCGCGCTGCGGGCGCGGGCGGCCACGATCGAGGGCACGCTCGCCGGGATGCGGGCCAACATGAGCGCACTCGCGGAAAGCGGCCTGCCCGCGATCCTCACGCTGGAGGTCGAGGTGGAGCTGGCGCTCTACACGGCGGAGCTGGAGTGGATCAAGGGGGTGTTCGACCGCCTCGACAAGGGCGAACTCGTCTGGGATCCCACGGTCGAGATGTAAGGGACGAGAGGTAAGAGAAAGGGCCGCCGGAGTGCGCCAACACCCCGGCGGCCGTAGATCCGAACAAGGCGCCTGCCCTGCCCGAACTCGCAGTCACAGGATAGGCGCCGCGACACAGGGAGCTGTGCCATGTCCACAGAGATCGACCCCGGCGCCGGGGTGAGCCGGCCATGAGGAAGACGCTCATCACCGAGGTGTCCGGCGTGGTCGCCGCGCCGATCGAGGAGGTGTGGCGGGTCCTACGGGGCGAACGTCCGGCGCACGAGATGACGACCGAGACCGGCGACCACACCGTCGCCTACCAGGGCGGCTGGTGGTACCGCGGCGAGTGGTCGCTCCACCCCGACCCGGAGGGCACGCGCGTGGTCCACCGGGTCTACAACGTCGCCGAGTGGATGCGCTGGGGGGTGCCGCTGGCCAACCGGTTCTTCATCGGGTTCGGCGAGCGCACGCGTACGGCGTTCGCGGATGGTCTGGCCCGTATCGGGAGGGAATTGGGCTGTACGACCAGGCTCGTCTAGTCTGCCCTCCATGGATTGGGGACCGCTGACACACGACGACGCCCAGCCGCTGGCCGACCTCTGGGCCGCGATGGAGGCAGAAGACCGCACCGGCGAGGTCCTCGGCGTCGGCGACGTGGCGGAGCAACTCTCCCATCACCTCATCGACCTGGCCGCGGGCACTCTCGCGGCCAGGGACGACGGCCGGATCGCGGCCGTGGGCTACCTGCCGGTCAGACAGTCCGCGGAGGACGGGGTGCACGTGATGAGCCTGTGGGGCGGCGTGCACCCCGCCTACCGCAGGCACGGGCTCGGCCGGCGGATCGTCGACTGGGCCGTCCGTACGGCGCCGGGGCTGGGCCACCGGGCGTTCCCCGGTGTCCCGGTGGAGCTCCAGCTCAGCGCCCACCACGGCAACCCGGGCCTCGCAGCGCTGGCGGTGGGCGCCGGGTTCGCGCCCGTACGCACGTTCGCCGACATGAGGCGGAGCCTGTCGGACGCCCTGCCGCCGCTCAGGACGCTCCCAGGGGTCTCCATCGCCACCTGGTCGCCCGAGCTGGACGACGGAGCCAGGCACGTACGCAACGAGTCGTTCCGCGACCACTGGGGCTCCGCGTCGCACACCCCCGAGAGCTGGGCCGGCGCCATCACCGGCACGCGGAACTTCCGCCCGGAGTCCTCGTTCGTGGCCCTGGCGGAAGGCCGGGTGGTGGGCCTGCTCATGACGCACTTCTTCGACGAGCGCAGCGCGCAGCGGGGCGAGCGCGAGGCGTGGATCCAGATCATCGGCACGCTGAAGGAGTGGCGCGGCAAGGGCGTGGCCGGCGCGCTGATCGCGCACGCGCTGGCCGCCTTCGCCCGCCAGGGCTACGGGAGCGCCGGGCTGGGCGTCGACACGGAGAACCCCACCGGGGCGGTGAGCGTGTACGGCCGCGCCGGTTTCCGGATCACCGACCGCCGCACGACCTACGCCCTAACCGTCGTAGAGGGGGAACCGGGCGACGAAGCCCGAGCCGGCGTACACGAGTGAGCCTTCGTGCAGGTGGGCGATGTCGCGGGCGATCGGCAGGCCCAGCCCGGCGCCGCCCGCGTCTCTGGCCCGCGCCTCGTCCAGCCGGGTGAAGCGGTCGAACACGGCCTCCCGCTGATCGAGCGGGATCCCCGGGCCGTCGTCCCGCACCTCCAGCAGGGCCACGCCGGCTTCGGCCGCGACGCGGACCCGTACGGAGGAGGCGGCGTGCCGTACGGCGTTGTCGGCCAGGTTCGTGATGAGACGGTCGAGATGGGCGTTCGATCCCTTCATCACCACGTCGGGCTCGATGTCCAGCTCCACCCGCACCTCCGGACGCCGCCTGGCCCGTAGCGACGCCTCGGCCGCCACCTGGCCCAGGTCCAGCTCCGCGGCCCGCAGCGGCTCGCCCGCGTCCAGTTTGGCCAGCATGAGCAGGTCGGCGGCGAGCGACTGCAGGCGTTCGACGTCGGCCAGGGCCTCCTTGGTCAGCTCGCTGGGCGCGGCCAGCTCCAGCCGGGCCCGCAGGGTCGCGATCGGGCTGCGCAACTCGTGCGCGGCGTCGGCGACGAACCGCTTGTGCCGCTCCACGGCCGTCTCCAGCCGGTCGAGCGTGCCGTTCACGGTGGTGGCCAGGGCCGCGATCTCGTCCTTCGACTTCGGTACGGGGACGCGCTGGTTGAGATCGCGGGCCGTGATGTCGGCGACCTTGGCCCGGATCGCGGCCACGGGCCCGAGCGCCCGGCCCACCGAGAACCACGTCATCCCGGCCACCACGACCAGCAGGGCGGGCACACCGGGCAGCAGCGCGCTGTACAGCGTCTGCAGCGCCTGGTCCGCGCCCGCCAAGGAGACCCGCGACAGCAGCACGGCAGGACCGGCGGCGGTGGACACCTCGACCCCGGCGACCGCGTACTCGTCGGGCTGGGCCCACTCCTTGGCCGCCGTCACCTTCTTGGTCACCATGATGTCCTGGTCGGCGATCCACGCCTCGGTGCCGTCGTTCAGGCGTACCACGCCCTCCTTGCCGACCGTCGCGGTCGCCGGCCCCGACACCGTGACGTCGTCCGAGCCGGTGATCGGCGCGACCGGCTCGACCCTGACGTTGTCCAGGAGGAGGGGCGGCGGGGCCTTGCCGTCGTTCGAGCCGGTGGTCGGTTTGGCCGGCTTGGCCGTGGCGCTGTCCGAGCCGGTGGTCGGCTCGGTCGGTTTGGCCGTGGCGCTGCCCGAGCCGGTGGTCGGTGCGGGCGGCAGTGGCGCCGAGGCGCCGTCGACCCGGCGCGCGCTGACGATATCCAGCGTCTCCGCGTACGGCACGGCGGCCGTGGCCTTCCTGGTCGCCTCGGCGTCGGCGCTGTCCACCAGCGCGCCGCGCAGCACCGCCACCAGCACCAGGGCCGACACCCCCAGGGCGAGCGCCACGACGAGCGTGGCCGCCGCGGTCGCCCGCACCCGTACGGACGACAGCTCCCCGTGCAGCCGCTCCAACATCGCGCTCACGCCGCCTCCAGCCGGTACCCGGCCCCGCGGACCGTCATCAACGTCGTCTTCCCGAACGGCAGGTCGATCTTGCGACGCAGCGCGCTGATGTAGACCTCGACGATGTTCGGGTCGCCGTCGTAGGAGAAGTCCCATGCCTGGGCCAGCAACTCGCTCTTGGAGACCACCTCGCCGGGCCGGCGCGCGAGCGCGTGCAGCACCGCGAACTCCTTCGGCGTCAGCCCGATCCCCACCTCGCCCCGGCGGCAGCGCAGCCCGGCCGGGTCGATCACGAGGTCGCCGACGGTGATCGTCACGGGCCGTTCCCGCCCGCCGCGCCGTACCAGCGCGCGCAGCCTGGCCAGCAGCACCACGTACGAGAAGGGCTTGGCCAGGTAGTCGTCGGCCCCGTTGTCGAGCGCCTCGGCCTCGTCGTAGATGCCGTCCTTGGCCGTGAGCATCATGATCGGCGTCCAGTCGCCGGCCTCGCGCAGCCGGGCGCAGACCGCGTACCCGTTGAGCCTGGGCAGCATCACGTCCAGGACGATCACGTCGTAGGTGTTCTCGGTGGCCATCCACAGCCCGTCGCGCCCGTCGTAGGCCACGTCCACCGCGAAGCCCTCGCCTGCCAGCCCGCCCTTGACCAGGTCGGCCAGCCGCTCCTCGTCCTCCACCAATAACACTCGCACGCTGTCAAGAGTGCCTCAGCGTACCTAAAGCCAACCTGAAGATCATTTAGGCCCTCTTCAGGATCGCTTCAGGTGCGGCGCGCGAGCCTTGGGCCGTTCGATCGATTCAGGATTCGATCGATTCCCGTGAGGAGAATTCATGCTCAAGCGACGTCTCGTGGTGCTCGGTGCGACGGCCGTACTCGCTCTCGGCGGCCTGGCCGGCTCCGCCATGGCGGACGAGACCCCCGCCCCCGCCGCCGGTGCCAAGGTCACGTGCACCACCAGCGACGGCAATACCGTCCACCTGGCCAAGGCGCTGCCGGTCAAGATCGAGGATGTCGAGTCCGCCACGACCGACGGGAAGAAGGCGGAGCGCTCGGCCCCGAACGCGGACGACGCGGGGGCCGTGATCCGGGCCCTCCCCGAGGGTGAGACGCTCCACGTGACCAAGGCCGAGCCGGGCTCGCCGGACGAGGCCCTCGAGTGGTCGCCGGCCATCCCCGCCGAGCCGGGCAAGACGGCCCTCCCGGCGGAGCCGGGCAAGACCGCGCTCCCGGCCGAGCCGGGCAAGGCGGCCGTGCTCGGCGACGGCACGGCCCCGCCCGAGGCCGCCAAGACCGTCAAGATCATCTGCAAGAAGGCCGAGTAGCGGGCCCTGCTCGGTCGTTGAACGGGGGGTGAGGGCGCGGCTCAGTCGCCGAACGAGGGATGCGGCCCCAGCGCCCAGTACTCGAAGAGCCCGTGGCCGACGAGCCCGTCGTACTCGAAGCGCCCGACGGCGTCCACCATGCCCCACATCCTGGCGGCGTCGTCGGGCAGCCGGTACGTCACGCCCTGCACGACGGGCCCCGCCCCCTGGTACATCCCATGGCGCCACTCCTGCTCCAGCCCGTAGCCGGTGCCGACCATGAGGTGCACCGGCAGGAGCGGCGTGCAGCGCACGTCGAACGGCTTGCCGCCGGGCGGCGCGAACGTGATCGTGGCCTCGACGACGTCGCGGGTGCCGGGGGCGTAGACCGGTCGGTACTCTGGTCTGCCGAGGTACTCCTCCTCCCGTCCGTCGGCCCACACGCGTACGGCCTCCTCCAGCAGGCGGCGGCCCCGCTCGTCCTCCTGGACGATGCAGAGGATGGCGTGGTCCTCGAAGCGCATCGGCGCGTAGAGCCAGTAGAACGTCCCGGCGTTCCTGGCCTGGATGCCGGGCGGCTCGGGCTCGCCGACGGGCCGGATGCCCCACGATCGGTCTCTGGTGCCCATCCAGCGGTCGGGCGTGACCGTCACCCGCTGGTCGCCGATCGTGAGGTCGCCGGACCAGCGGCCGGTCTGCGCCATGCGTACGGAGTCGAACACCACCCGCTCCTGCCACCGCAGGAAATGCCGTGGCTCCAGGACCGCCGGGATCGTCGCCTCCCACAGGAGGTCGAAGGACAGGCCATGCTCGTTCGGCTCCAGCACCACCCTGAGCCGTCTGAGCCCTTCGAGCACCTCCACCCGGAAGGGGCCGATCCCGGTGTCCATCCGGTCAGCGCCCAGTTCGCGGGAGGCGCGGACGACGCGGTGCAGGTCGCGGGTGCGTACGCAGGCGAAGGCGTCGGTGACGCCCAGATTGGGGTACTGGCCCAGGCCGACGATCAGCATCAGCTCGTCGGAGGCGGGGTGGCAGTTGAAGTAGTAGCGGTCGTAGAAGTTGCGGTCGCCGGTGGTCACGTGCCGCATCACCTGGGCGGCCTGGTGCACGGGGTAGTCGTCGAGCGGTGACAGCGCCATGCCCGGCTTTCTAACAAGCGCTTGGTCCTACGTCAACGGTCGCGCACCATCGAAGGGGACAACGGCAGCGCGCCCCCGTGACGTTGATCACGAGGGCGCGCTCCCAAGGCGGCGGACCGGCGTATCACGGCATCTTGCGCGACGCCTCGTTCGCCTGGTCCGACATCCTGGTCGCCATGCGGTCCGTGGACTCCGGGACCCTGTCCGCCTTCTCATTGACCCAACGTGAGGCATCGGAGGCGGAGTCCTTCATGTGCTCGGTCCACTGCTGTGCGTTGCGGCGGTAGAACAGGTAGCCGATCGCCCCCACCGCGAGGCCGGTCAGCAGCATGAAGGTCGGCCACCGCCGTGATTGCACGGGCGTGGGGTCGATCTTCTTGGCCGCAGCCGTCAGCATCGAGCTGACCATGGGTGCGACCTGGTCCTCGAACCCGTGCGCCGCGGACTCCAGCCGCGGCGCCGCCCAGTAGCGGGCGCCTTCGATGCCCTGGGCGGCGGCCATCCTGGCCTGGCCCGCCATGGGCATCATCCGGTGGCCGGTTCGTGCGGCCTGGGTCTTCATCCGGTCCATCCACGTGGCCGGTATTTCCACGGTCACGCGGCGTCTTCTCATTGTCAGGGACACGACAACCTCCCCTGTCGTTGGGGCCCCGAGCCTGACCTTCCCTGGACAAGGCGGCTCAATCATGACGGGCCGTGGGAGGATGGCCCCAGGAGGACGGAACGCCATTGTCCTCAAAACACGACAAACAACCCTGTACATAGAGGGGGCAGCCGTACCGTGGCTGAAAACCTGATTGCCAACCTGAAGACCAACCGCGGGAACATCAAGGTAGAACTCTTCCCGACCAAGGCCCCGAAAACCGTACGAAACTTCGTGGAGCTGGCCGAAGGCTCCCGCGAGTGGACGCACCCGGGCACCGGCGAGAAGAGCACCGCCCGTTACTACGACGGCACGATCTTCCACCGGGTCATCTCCGGCTTCATGATCCAGGGCGGCGACCCGCTCGGTCAGGGCATCGGGGGCCCCGGCTACGAGTTCGACGACGAGATCCACCCTGAGCTCTACTTCAACCGCCCCTACCTGCTCGCCATGGCCAACGCCGGCATCCAGTTCGGCAAGGGCACCAACGGCTCGCAGTTCTTCATCACGGTCGTGCCCACGCCGCACCTCAACGGCAAGCACACCATCTTCGGTGAGGTGATCGAGGGCAAGGACGTCGTCGACGCCATCGCCAAGACCCGCACCGACCGGCGCGACCGCCCGGCGGAGGACGTCATCCTCGAATCGGTCACCTTCGACCGCGTCCCCGTCTGACGACGACAACCGGCCGCCGGGGGCGCACCACCACCCCCGGCCCCGGCCGTACCCCTCCCTGATCCACCGATCGGGGCCACGCGGCATGCCCAAGTAAGCCTTAGGCTTCGGTCATGACCAGCCAGCCGCCCAGCCAGCCCCCGCAGCCCGAGCAGCCCGCTGAGGCGGTGCCCACCTGCTACCGGCACCCCGGCCGGGAGACCTGGGTGCGCTGCCAGCGCTGTGAGCGTCCCATCTGCCCCGACTGCATGCGTGACGCCGCCGTCGGCTTCCAGTGCCCCGAGTGCGTGGCCGACGGCAACCGAGGCATCCGCCAGGCCAGGTCCACGTTCGGCGGCAACGTCGTACGCACGCCGTTCGTCACGTACGCCATCCTGGTCATCAACGTGCTGATCTTCGGCGGCCAATACCTCACGAACGAGGCGATCACCGCCGACCTGGCGATGTGGCCGCTCGGCGTCGCCGCTGGCGACCAGTACTACCGCCTGATCACCGCCGCGTTCGTGCACGGCGGGCTTTTCCACATCCTGTTCAACTCGTGGGCGCTCTACGTGATCGGGCCCTACCTCGAGCGCGCCTTCGGTCACGTGCGCTATGTGGCCGTCTACCTCATCAGCGCACTCGGCGGCTCGGTGCTCGGGCTCTGGCTCGACCCGCTCAACCAGCCCACGGTCGGCGCCTCCGGGGCCATCTTCGGCCTGTTCGGCGCGGTGTTCGTGGTCGGCCGCAGGCTCAACCTCGACGTGCGCGGCATCGCCGTGCTCATCGCGCTCAACCTGGCGATCACGTTCGTCTTCTCCAGCTCCATCAGCTGGACCGGCCACGTCGGCGGCCTGGTCACGGGATCGCTGCTGGCGGGGGCGCTGGCCTACGCCCCCAAGAACAGCAGGACCCTCTGGCAGGTGCTGGCGATCGCGGGAGCGCTGGCCGTGCTGGCCGTGCTGGTGATGGTCAGGACCTCGGCCATCCTCGGCGCGCTCTGACTTCCCCAGGCTGTGGAAAAGACTGTGGAAAGAACTAACGCCAGCGGGTGGAAAGAACCACACCGAAGATGATGAAGACAAACCCGATCAGCAGGTTCCAGTTCTGGAGGTCGCTGAAGAAGGGTGCCTGAGGGGCGACGTAATAGATCGCGATCCACAGGATGCCGATGATCCAGGTGGCGACCATCGTGGGGGCCAGCCAGCGCGGGCTGACCTTGACCTGCTGAGATCTCTGCGGCGGCGTGTAGACCGCCTTCTTGCTAGCCTTGGACTTGGGCACTGGCTGACTCCTGCTGAGGGCCTGGGGCATCCGGATCGTCCACAGGCTCTTTGTTTAGCGTAGTTGAAGCGTGCCCCAGGATAGTCGCCACGCGCATGACATGGCGATCCCCAGACGCCGCATCATGGCGGAATACCCTGATCGCATGCGGGCCACGCTCCGGGCCCTCGGGGAGATCAGCATCACCGCGGGCCTGATCCTCATGCTGTTCTGCGCCTACCTGCTCTGGGGTACCGGCGCCTACACCCAGAGCCAGCAGCTCCTGCTCCAGCGCGAGCTGGCCGCCAAGAACCAGGGACGCCCCGACAAGATCGAGCCGGGCACCGCGCTCGCGCTGCTCCGCATCCCCAGGCTGGGCCGCGACTACCAGTACGCCGTGATCGAGGGCGTCGGCGCCGAGCAGCTCAGGAAGGGGCCGGGGCACTACCCCGACAGCGCCATGCCCGGTCAGATCGGCAACTTCGTGGTGTCGGGGCACCGCACCACCTACGCGGCCCCGTTCAACGAGATCGACGAGCTGGAACGCGACGACGAGATCATCGTCGAGGCCCGCGAGGCCCGCTACACCTACCGCGTGACCTCCCAGGACATCGTGCGCCCCGACGAGATCGAGGTGATCGCCCCCGTGCCCGGCAAGCCCGACATCCGCCCCCTCCGCGCCTTCATCACGCTGTCCACCTGCCATCCCGAGTACTCGGCCGCCGAACGCCTCATCGTCTACGGCGTGCTCAAGGAGAGCGAACCACGCGAGGAGTGACATGTACCTCTGGCTCTGGCGCAGGCTGCCCGGCCGCCCGCGCACCCGGGTGCTGACGGCCGCCGTGCTGTTCGCGGTGGCGGTGGCCGTACTCTGGTATGTCGTGTTCCCGCTCCTGGAGCCCATGGTGACGGTAGACGAGGTGACCGTAAGGAAATGAGCCGCGTGCTGGTCGTGGACAACCACGACAGCTTCGTGCACACCATCGTGCAGTACCTGCGCGAGCTGGGTGCCGACTGCGACGTGCGGTCGCGCGACGACGTACGCGTGCGCGACGCCGACGGCTTCGACGGTGTGCTCATCAGCCCGGGCCCCGGCACCCCCGAGGCGGCCGGTGTCAGCGTCCCCCTGGTGCGCGACGCGGCCGAACGGCGCCGTCCGCTGCTCGGCGTCTGCCTCGGCCACCAGGCCATCGCCATCGCCTACGGCGCCACCGTGACCCGCGCGCCCGAGCTGTTCCACGGCCGTACCAGCGCCATCACGCACGACGGCGAGGGCGTGTTCGAGGGCCTGCCCTCGCCCGTGCGCATGACCCGCTACCACTCGCTGGCCGTGCTGCCCGAGACCGTGCCCGACGTGCTCGACGTGACCGCCCGCACCGACGACGGCGTCATCATGGGCCTGCGGCACCGTGAGGCCCCCGTCGAGGGTGTCCAGTTCCACCCGGAATCAGTGCTCTCCGAACACGGCCACCGACTTCTCCGGAATTGGTGGCGAAGAATCGTGTAACAAACATCTCGCGTAGAGCGACGTACAAGTGAGCGTCCCCGCCGTTGCCCCCGAGCGGCGGGGGCGTTCGTCGTTTCCGGCGACGGATCGGTCACCGGCGAAGCCAGGAAAAGGTACAAGACCGGCTACAGGCGAAGGGCCGCCCCTCCCGTCGTGGGAGGGGCGGCCCTTTCCTTATGCCGGTGTACGTCCCTGTACGGCCGCCTCAGCCGTGTATACCGCCACCCAGACCATCGTCGATGGGGTTGTCGTCCGGCGGCGGCTGGTCGTCCGACGGGAAGTCGTCGGTCGGCTGGTCGGACGGGAACCCGTCGGACGGGAAGTCGGTGGTGGGCGGCGGCCCGGACTCCTCGGGGCCGGTGGACACCACGATCGTGATCGTCGTGTTGGCCGGCTGCTTGGCGCCCTCACCCGGGTTCTGCTGCACGACCGTGCCCTGGGGCTCGTTGCTCGGCTGCGGCACGACCTTGGCCCTGAAGCCCGCGGCCTTGAGCTGGTCCGTGGCGTCTTCCTCGGTCAGGCCGATCACGCTGGGCACCGTGCCCAGCTCCTTCGGGATGACGAGGGTGACCACGCCGTTCTTCTCGACCTCTTCACCGGCCTTGGGCTCGGTGGCGATGACCGTGCCCTGCGGCTTGGTCGAGTTGCGCGTCTTGAAGGTGGTGCGCAGCTCGGCGTCAGACAGGAGCTTCTCGGCCTCCTCGCGCGACAGCCCGATGAGCCCGTCGGGCACCTTGACCTTCTCGGTGCCCTTGGAGACGACCAGCTTGACCGTGGCGTCCTTCTCGACCTTGCTGTTCTCGGCCGGGTCCGTCTCGATGACGGCGCCCTTCTCGACGTCGGAGCTGAACTCCTGCACGACCTGGACCTTGAGCCCCAGCAGCTTGAGCTGCTCTTCGGCGTATTGCCGCTCCTGCGAGGCGAGCGACGGGATCGTCACCGTCGTGTCGGTGGGCGTGCTCGTGCCGCCGAACACCATGTAGCCGATGGTGATGAAGCCGCCGATGATCAGCAGCGGGATGATGACCCACAGCGCGGTCTTGACGGCGTTGCCGCCGCCTCCCGACGCCCTGCGCCGCCCGCCACGGCCGCCGCCGTCGCCATCGCCGTAGTCGTACTGCGGGATCGCGCCGGTGCGCTGCGTGGCCGGGCCGGGCATCCCCGTCTGGGTGGCGGACATCATGCGTGTGCCCTGGCCGAAGTTGCCGGAGATCGCCATCGTCTGGGCGTCGGTCGGCATGCCGGACATCGCCCGCTGGATGTCAGCCCGCATCTCGCCCGCGCTCTGGTAGCGCTGGCCCGGGTCCTTGGCCATGGCCTTGAGCACGATCGCGTCGGCCCACGGGGGGATCTCGGGGTCGATCTGCGACGGCGGGATGGGCTCTTCGCGTACGTGCTGGTAGGCGATCGCGACCGGGGAGTCGCCGGTGAAGGGCGGCTGGCCGGTCAGCAACTCGTACAGCAGGCAGCCGGTGGAGTAGATGTCGCTGCGCGCGTCGACGCGCTCGCCGCGGGCCTGCTCGGGCGACAGGTATTGGGCGGTGCCGATCACCTGTGCCGTCTGCGTCATCGTGGCCGCGGAGTCGGCCATCGCGCGCGCGATGCCGAAGTCCATCACCTTGACGTCGCCGGCGCGCGTGATCATCACGTTGGCGGGCTTGATGTCGCGGTGCACGATGCCGCCGCGGTGGCTGTAGTCGAGCGCGCGCAGGATGCCGTCGACCAGCTCGACCGCGCGCTCGGGCAGGAGGCGGCGGTCCTGGCGCAACAGGTCGCGCAGTGTGCGACCGTCGACGTACTCCATCACGATGTACGGCACGGGGGTGCCTTCGGTGCCGTCTTCGCCGGTGTCGTAGACCGCGACCACGGCCGGGTGGTTCAGGGAGGCCGCCGACTGGGCCTCGCGCCGGAACCGGGCCTGGAAAGTGTGGTCTCGTGCCAGGTCGGAGCGGAGGGTTTTGATCGCGACTATGCGGTCCAGCCGGATGTCTCGGGCGCGATACACCTCGGCCATGCCGCCGCGCCCGACGACACCGTCGAGCTCGTAGCGACCTCCGAGTAGCCGAGGCTGAGTCATTTCCTGCACTGTCCCTTACCGTTCATCTTGGGTACCGGCCAGCTCGGGGGCTGCCGGTGTCCATCATCGCCCCCATAGCGCATCACGTCTCCTCTTTGGTCGGGTTTGTATCACCCGGGTCCGGCGAGGCGGTGGGTGTCGGGCTTGTCGGTGTAGTGGTGGGCGTTGGGGTCGGGGTGGGCGTAGGGGTCCGGGTGGTCGGTGTCGGCTTCGGTGACGGCTTCTTGGTAGGAGTTGCCGACTTGCTTACGGTAGCTGACGGCGAGGGTATCGGCCCCTGCGACTTCGCCGGAACCACCGGAGGCCGCCGTGTGCGCCTGGTCTTCGTCGGGCGCGGCTCGTCGGGCGTGGACGCGACGGGCTCCGGGGTCGTCGGGAGCGCGGACGGCTCGGCCACCTCGGGCGCCCGCGGCGTCGGCTGCCCGTTGGCGAACGTGATCGCCGTCAGCCCCACTGCCGCCACGCAGCCCGCCGTGGCCACCAGCGCCAGCGTCCTCGCGCCCCTGCGCCGCCTGACCTGCGGCCTCTCCTGCACCGTGGTGGCCGGGGCCAGGTCGTCGGTCGCCTGCTCGTCCTCGGGGGACGGCTCGCGTACGCGGAAGCCGCCCGGGTCGGTGAGCATGCTCAGCTCGGCGCCGTGCTCGGCGCTGGCCAGCGACTCGCGCAGCACGTATGCCCGGTCGGCCACCTCCAGCGCCGTGGCGGGCCGCTGCGCGGGCTCCTTGGCCAGCAGCGCCATGACCAGCTCGCGCACCGGCGCGGGCACGTCGACGCCGAGTGGCGGCGGCGCCTCGTTGAGGTGCATCAGCGCGATCGCCACCTGGCTGTCGGCCCGGAACGGCGTGTGCCCCGCCAGGCACTCGTAGGCCACCACGCCCAGCGAGTAGAGGTCTGTCGAGGGCGTGAGCGAGAAGCCCTGCGCCTGCTCGGGGCTGACGTACTGGGCCGTGCCCAGCACCGTGCCGGTCTGCGTCACCGGCGCCGCCTCCAGGGCCCGCGCGATGCCGAAGTCCGTCACCTTGATGACGCCCTCCTGGGTGACCATCAGGTTGCCGGGCTTGATGTCGCGGTGGATGATCCCGGCGGAGTGGGCCGCGTGCAGCGCCCTGGCCGTCTGGTGCACCACGTCGAGCGCCACCTCGGCCCCGATGGCGCCGTTGCGCGCCAGGATGGCCGACAACGGCTCGCCGTGCACCAGCTCCATCACGAGATAGGCCAGGTCGCTCTGCTCGCCGTAGTCGAAGATCTGTGCCACGCCGGGGTCGGCCAGCGCGGCGGTGAGCCGGGCCTCGTTCCTGAACCGCTCGCGGAAGGTCGGGTCGGCGTAGATGTGGCTGCGCAGGATCTTCACCGCGACCTCGCGCCCGAGCAACTCGTCACGGGCACGCCACACTTCCCCCATACCGCCCGTGGCGATGCGGGAGAGCAGGAGATAGCGGTTACGGAGCCGCATGACCCAGCAGGTTACCGTTCACTCACTTGTTCAGCACCGCCTCCAGCACGGCCTTTGCGATCGGCGCGGCGGTGTGTCCGCCGGTCGCCTCCGCGCCCACCTTGGCGGCGCCGGACTCGACGATGACCGCCAGGGCCACCTTCGGGTCGTTGGCGGGAGCGAAGGAGATGAACCAGGCGTGCGGAGGCTGCCCGTCGGTGGTCTCCGCCGTACCCGTCTTACCGGCTACTTGGACGCCTGAGACCTGCGCCAGGTTGGCGGTCCCGTTGTCGACCACGCTCACCATCATGTCGCGCAACTTGCCCGCCGTCTCGGAACTGACCGCCTGGGACAGCTCTTCCGGGCTGGCCTCGTCGACCGCGTCGCCCTTGGCGTCGCTGATCTTGTTGACGAGGTACGGCTTCATCACCGTTCCGTCATTGGCGATGCCGGCCGCGATCATGGCCATCTGCAGCGGCGTCATGCGGTTGCTGCGCTGCCCGATGGAGGCCATCGCCAGGGCGGCCTGGTCCTCTTCCTTCCCGAAGTCGCTCTGCGCGACCGACATCGGCACGGCGAGCTGCTGCCCCATGCCGAACTTCTCGGTCTGCTCCTTCATCTTGTCGTAGCCCAGCTCCATGCCCATCGCGCCGAAGGGGGTGTTGCAGGACTTCTCCAGCGCGAACACCAGCGTGACCTGGCCGCTGCCGCAGGCGGCGCCGCCGTAGTTGGGCAGGGTGACCGTCGTGTTGGGCAGGGTCAGCCGCTGCGGCGCCTCCACCGTGGTCTCGGGGCCGCGCGAGGAGTCGTCCTCCAGGTACGCCGCCATCGTGACCACCTTGAACGTGGACCCCGGCGGGTAGGTCTGCGCGATCGTGCGGTTGAGCAGCGGCTGGGACTTGTCCGCGGCCAGCTCGTCGTAGCGCGGGAACACCTTGCCCTTGTCGGTGCCCGACAGCTCGGTGGGGTCGTACGTGGGCAGCGACACCATGGCGAGGATGCCGCCGGTCTTCGGGTCGAGCGCGATGACCGCGCCGCGCTTGCCGCTCTGCCGCAGCGCGTCGTAGGCGGCCTTCTGGGCCTTCGGGTTGATCGTCAGCTCGACGTTGGCGCCGCGGGAGGGCTCGCCCGTGAACAGGTCGATGCTGCGTCGCAGCAGCAGGTCGGGGCTGGAGCCGTCGAGCAGTTGGTTCTCGCTGTCCTCGATCGCGCTCTCGCTCTCCGGCGAGAAGAAGCCGGTGACGTGGGCGTACAGCTTGGCGTCGGGGTATTCCCTGACGAACCTGAAGTCCTTGTTCTGCGTCTCCACGGACTGCGCGATCACCTTGCCGCCCGCCGTGATGCGGCCACGCTCGACGGCGTAACGCTCGTAGAAGTTGCGCCGGTTACGCGCGTCGTCCTGCAGACCGTCGGCCTTGACCGCCTGCAGGATGTTGACGTTGACCATCAGGAGCGCGAACATGGCCAGGCAGGCCACGGCCGCTCGTTTCAGAGTCCGGTTCATCGCTGGAACACCTGGGTCATTCCTTCGTTCTGGATCGCCTGGGGCGGGGGCCTGCGCGCCGCGTCTGACATGCGTACCAGGAGCGCGATAAGGATCCAGTTAGCCAGCAGCGCCGAGCCGCCCTGTGACATGAACGGCGTGACCAGGCCGGTCAGGGGGATCAGGTTGGTCACACCGCCGACGATGATGAAGACCTGCCAGGCCAGGATGAACGACAGGCCGCCCGCCAGCAGCTTCGAGAACGGGTCGCGGGCCGCGATCGCCGTGCGCAGACCCCGCTCGACCAGCAGCGCGTAGATCATGAGCAGTGCCATCAGCCCGGTCAGGCCCAGCTCCTCGCCGGTGGCGGCGAAGATGAAGTCGGAGAACGACAGCGGGATCTCGTCGGGGTTGCCCTGGGCCAGGCCGGTGCCCATGATGGCGCCCGCGCCGAAGCCGTACAGCGCCTGCATGATCTGGTAGCTCTTGCCGCACATCGCGTCGCCCGGCGGATCCGTCTGGCAGACGGGGTCGTTGCCGAAGTAGACCGGGTTCGACGGGTCGAGCCAGGCGTCGAAGCGGGCGCCGACGTGGTCGAAGGCCAGCCCGGCCAGATACGCGCCGCCGACGAAGAGCAGCACCCCGATCAGCACCCACGAGGTGCGCTGGGTGGCGATGTACAACATCGCGACGAACGTGCCGAAGAGCAGCAGCGAGGTGCCCAGGTCCTTCTCGAAGACCAGCACCAGCAGGCTGAGCACCCACGTGGCCAGCACGGGGCCGAGGTCTCTGGCCCGGGGCAGGTCGATGAAGAGCAGCCGGCGCCCGGCCAGCGCCAGCACGTCGCGCTTGGCCACCAGGTAACCGGCGAAGAAGACGACGAGCAGCAGCTTCGCGAACTCGCCGGGCTGGATGGAGGCGAAGTCGCCGAAGCGGATCCAGATCTTCGCGCCCTGGACCTCGCTGATGCTGCCGGGCAGCACCGCGGGCAGTGCGAGGAGCACCATCCCCACCGCGCCCGCCGTGTACGTGAGCCGCTGCAGTGTCCGGTGGTCACGCAGCACGATCAGGGTGACCGTGAACATCACGACACCCACGGCCGTCCACATGATCTGGTTGGTGGCCGACGCCAGCGGCATGCCGCCCGACTCCAGCCGGTAGATCATCACCAGGCCCAGGCCGTTGATCAAGGTCACCAGCGGCAGGATCAGCGGGTCGGCCCACGGCGCGAACTTGGCCAGCACCAGGTAGGCGGCCAGCATCAGACCGCCCAGACCCAGCCCGTACGTCAGCATGCCGGCCGGGATCCGGCCGTCGATCGCCAGGCCCACGTTGGCGTAGGCGCCCATGACGATGGCCACCGCGAGCGCCAGCATGAAGAGCTGGGCCCCGCGCCGCTTGGCCGGCATCGGGACGGGGGAGACCGCGACTTCGCTCATCTACTGCTGTCTCGTCTTGGTCGCGGTGGGGGACGCGGACGGCGGGGGTGCCGACGTGCTCGCCTCCGTGGGAGCTTCCTCTTCGGTGTTCTGATCGCCTTCGGTGTTCTGATCGCCCGTGAACTTCAAACCGTTGATCTTCGTCAAGCCTTCTTTGACCGTGGTGACGGGAATGCCGCCCTTGATCAGCGCCTGGTCCGCCTCCGACAGTTGGGAGAGCTGCCTGCCGGTCGGTTCGGAGACGTGGAAGAGCTGGAACGGCCCCACTTCCTTCTGGACCCCCTGGAACACGACCACCTCATCGCCCCTGGCGCCGACGAAGAACTGCTCCTGAGTCCACTGGTATCCAAAGTACCCAACGACGCCGGCGGCGACGATGCCCACACCAAGCACGGTGACCAGCACCGGCCACACCCGGCGACGCCTGCCCGAGCGCCGGGACGCCTGCGCGCCCGGCTCTTCGAAGTCGTCGTCGGTGAGCACCGGCTGGGGTGCGGTCACCGCGCCGGGTCGCCCCGGCGAGGCGTCCTGCGGATCACCGCGCAGCCGGTTAATGCCCGCGGCGCCGACCACGGCGGCCTCCACGGGCACCTGCTGCCCCTCGGTGAGCTCCAGCACGTCGGCCAGCACGCACGTGATGTTGTCGGGCCCGCCACCGCGGTTCGCCAGATCGATGAGCTGGCGGACGACCTCTTCCGGGTCGTCGATGTTGGTGAGCGTGGCGTGCAGCGTCTCCGCGCTCACCACGCCCGACAGGCCGTCGGAACACAGCAGGTAGCGGTCGCCCACCTGTGCCTCGCGCAGCGTGAGGTCGGGATCGACCTCGCCGCTGCCGTCGAGCGCGCGCAGCAGGATCGAACGCTGCGGATGCGTGGCCGCCTCTTCCGGCGTGATGCGCCCGTCGTCGACGAGTTGCTGCACCAGTGTGTGGTCATGGGTGATCTGGTATAGCTCGCCGCGTCTCAGGAGGTAGGCCCGCGAGTCGCCCACGTGGACCAGGGCGACTTGGGTGCCGTTCCAGAGCATGGCGGTCAGAGTCGTGCCCATGCCTTTGAGGCTGGGATCCCGCCCCACCATCTCGTGCAGCTTGCGATTGGCGTCGCGTACCGCTGCCTCGATGGCGTTGAGCAGGTCGCCCCCCTGTTGGGCCTCTTCCAGAGAGGCCATGGCGGCGATGGCGACTGAGCTCGCCACCTCGCCGTGTGCGTGCCCGCCCATGCCGTCGGCGACGGCGAGCAGGCGGCCGCTAGCGTACGCCGAGTCCTCGTTACCTTCGCGGAGGAGGCCGACGTCCGAGCGGGCGGCGTAGCGGAGTGCGATGGTCATTTGCGCAATTCAATGACTGTCTTGCCGACGCGGATCGGAACACCGAGCGGCACCGGGGTCGGACGGGTGACTTTGGAGCGGTCGAGATACGTGCCGTTGGTGGACCCAAGATCTTCCACGATCCATTGACCGTCCTGAGGAAAGAGCCGGGCATGCCGGCTGGAAGCGTAGTCGTCCGTGACTACCAGCGTGGCGTCATTCGCCCGGCCAATCGTGATGGGCGTCTCCGTGAGGTTGATGGTGGTGCCTTGGAGAGGGCCACCGGTGACGATGAGCTGGCGTGGCTCGCCCTTTTTGTTCCTGGGCTTTGCCACGGGTTTGGCGGGCTTGGGCGATTTGCGCCCACCCGCGGGAGCCGTGCGTGAGCCGAACAAGTCAGTCCGGATCACGCCGACTGCGGCAATGACGAAGAACCACAGCACCGCCAGGAAAGCGAGCCGGATCAGCAGCAGCGTGAGCTCGGACATGGACCGTTTGTCTACCCCTAATCGCGCCGGAACACCAGAGTCGTACGCCCCAGGGTCACTCGCGTGCCGTTCTGGAGCTCGATTCTGCGTACCGGCTGGCCATTGACAAAAGTGCCGTTCGTGGACCCGAGATCCACAAGGGCCACGTTCTGGCCCTCGACGCGCAGCTCCGCATGATGCCGCGAGACTCCCGGATCGACAAGACGAAGATCGCAGTCGGTGCCCCTGCCGAGCAAGGTCACCGGAGTGGTGAGCTCGTAGGAGCGGTCGCCCTGCGGGTCGTCCTGGGTGGAGACGAGCAGCCGCGGCCGCCCGTGGAAGGCGTTCGGCCTCGACGGGGGCAGGTCGCTCGCCGGCTGGCGGATCTCGTCCTGCTCGACGGTCGCCCCGCGAATGACCCCCGACCGGATGCGGAACAGCCCCACAGCCAGGTCGCCGGCGGTCTCGAAGCGGACCCGGACCGGTCCCACGAAGGAGTAGCCCTGTTCCTTGGCGTACTCCCTGGCGAGGTTGGCCAGCTCGTGGCTGATGCTGTCGGCGTAGACCTCGAGCCGTTCGGCGTCGGTCATGGACAGCTCTACCACGAAGTCGTTGGGCACGAGCGTGCGACCCTGCGCGACGATCGCCGCACGCTCATCCATCTCCCGCTGAACCGCGCTGGCGACCTCGACCGGCTGAAGGTCAGATTTGAACGCCCGCGCAAAGGCCCCCTCAACCAAGCCTTCGAGCCTTCGCTCGAAGCGCTGAAGGACTCCCACCGGGTACCTCCCTTCCTCCGTGCATATGATCGCGGCCCCCAGACGCTTTCGGCGCCCGGTGCCCGCTCGTCCCACGTCACAGTGGCCCTTGGCGCTCGTCGGCTGCCGCGCCCAGCTCCTCCGCTCCCGTGTCTTATGCGATCGTATCCGGGTTCAGTACCAGTGGCTGTTCCGTGCTACTGTTCTTTCCGCACCCACAAGGGCGGGTGGCGGAACGGCAGACGCGCACGGTTCAGGTCCGTGTGTCCGAAAGGACGTGAGGGTTCAAATCCCTCCTCGCCCACTCGGTGACTGGGGATCCATGGTCGCAAGCCTTACGGCTTGCTCCCTCGGGTCCCCTCGTCGTTTCTGCCCGGGGGGTAACCCCCGGACCCCCAGGGGGGTCGCTTTGCTCCTGGGGCCCTTTGGCCCCAGACCCCCGTCACAACCCTGTTGTGGTTGCTCTTTTTCTTTGGGGGCAGGACCACCTTGGCGAAGTGGGGAGTTGTTCGCAAGAGGGTGGGTGGTTCTTTTCTGGAACCCGGGTGGCTTGGCCACCCGGGTTCTGTGTTTTAGCTCACAGTCAGGCTGCTCTTGTGTCGAGTAGTTCGCCTACCAGGTCTGTGAGGCTCACCATTCCGATGACTTTTTCATCTTGGTCGGTAACCAGGGCCAAGTGGGAGCGTTGTTCCTGTAGTGCGGTGACCGCTTCGGGGACCTGAGTGGTGCTGGGGAGCTTCGGGAGTGGTCGGCACAGGTCGGTGGCCTTGCTCCCCGGCTTCAGCAGTGCGTCTCTCACGTGCAGGGCGCCCTCCACGCCTGTCGGGCCCTCCACCAGGAGCCGCAGGTGGGCACTGCCCGCCGCCGTCGATCTGATCTCCGTCGCCGTGGCCGCCGCGGGGACCTTGATGGCCTGGGCGATCGGGACCATGAGGCGTTCGATGCCCTCGTCGTCCAGCCGCAGGGCCCTGGTGAGGAGGTCGTGCTCCGCGCGGTCCAGGAGGCCCATCCGGCCTGACTCGCCGACCAGCAGCGCCAGTTGGCGGGGTGTCCTGGTGGTCGCCAGCTCGTCTCTCGGCTGGACGCCGAAGAGCTGGAGTATGACGTTCGTCAGGGCGTTGAGCGACGAGAGCAGCGGGCGCATCACCGTGGTGAACGCACGGAACGGGAAGGTGAGCAGCAGCGCCGCCCGCTCCGGGTGGGTCAGGGCCCACGACTTGGGGGCCATCTCGCCCACCACCATGTGGAGGAAGGTCACCAGCGCCAGGGCGAGCGTCAGCGCGATCGGGAGGCGCAGGGCCTCCGGTACGCCGATGGCGGCGAAGACCGGCTCCAGATAGTGCTCGATCGCCGGCTCCGTCACCTGGCCCAGGCCCAGGGTGCACAGGGTGATGCCCAACTGGGCGCCCGCGAGCATGAGAGAGAGCTGACGGCTGCCGCCCGCGGCCGAGCGCGCCGCCATCCTGACCAGGCGGTTGCCGCCCGCGCCGATCTCCTCCAGGCGATGGCGCCGTGACGAGACGAAGGCGAACTCCGCCGCCACGAACAGGGCGTTGAAGGCCAGCAGGGCCACACTCAGAATGATCATGGTCATCGGCGCGTGGCCTCCGCGTGCCGGAGCGGGATCAGGCGGACCCATTCGGGCACCCGGCGGTTGAGCGACATCACCGTCAGCTCCGCCTGGTGCTCCTGCGCCTCGTCCGTGAACAGGTCGGTCTCCTGGGCGATCGGCACGGTCACCATGTCGCCCGGGTTCGGCATCCGGCCCAGCCTGGCCAGGACCAGGCCCGCCAGGGTGTCGTAGTCGTCGCTCTCGGGGAGCGAGACGCCGGTCGCGCGCTCGACCTCGTCGAGGCGAAGGCTGCCGGGGACCTCCCAGACGCCGCCCGGGTGCTCGACCGCGCCGACCGGCTCGGGGTCGTTCTCGTCGACCAGTTCGCCGACCAGCTCCTCTGCCAGGTCCTCCACGGTGATCACGCCGGCCAGGCCGCCGTACTCGTCGATGACGCAGGCGATGTCGTCCTTGGCGGCCCGCAGGCGGTCGAGGACGGCCGGGAGCGGGACGGAGGCGGGCACCAGGATCGCCGGGCGGGTGATGGCCGAGACGAAGCCCTCGTCCAGGCCGGAGGCCACCAGCTCGCGTACGCCCGTCACGCCCGCCACGTCACCGTCGTCCGTCAGGACCGGGTAGCGGGAGTGGCCGCAGTCGCGCATGACGGAGAGGAGGTCGGAGACGGGCTGCGAGGCCCGCAGCACCACGACCCTCGGACGGGGGACCATGATCTCCTCGGCCGTGCGGTCGCCGAACTCCAGGGCTCTTTCCAGGAGGTCCGACAGCCGGGCGGGCAGCTCGCCCGCCTGGGTCGACTCGGCGATGATGCGCGACAGCTCCTCGGGGGTCGCGCCGTGTTCCACCTCTTCCACCGGCTCGATGCCGACCCGCCTGAGCAGGCCCGTCGCGGCCGAGTCGAACAGCTTGACCACGGGGCCGACGACGGCCAGATAGATCAGCGTCGAACGGGCCAGGAACTTGGCCACCTGCTCCGGCCTGGCGATGCCGAGGTTCTTCGGGGCCAGCTCGCCGAAGACCATCTGCACCACGGTCGCGACGAAGACGCCCATGGCCACGGACACACCCGTGATCATGGCGTCGGGCAGGCCCGCGTCGGTCAGCCACGGCCGTACGATGGTGGCGATCGCCGGCTCGGCCAGGAAGCCGACCAGCAGCGCCGTCACCGTGATGCCGAGCTGCGCGCCGGAGAGCATGAAAGACAGGCGAGAGGTGACTTGGAGCGCCTTCTCGGCGGAGGTGTCGCCGGTGGCGGCCTGCTCGCGCAGGATCCCGCGGTCGGCGGCGACGAAGGCGAACTCCTGGGCGACGAAATAGCCGGTCGCCGCGGTGAGGAGCAGAAGGGCCAGCAGCCCGAGATAGGCGCTCACCGGAGTGAGCCCTCAGAGGAACCCGTGCCTGCGCACGGGCGAAGACTCCAGGGGTCCGGATCGGACACGATCATCCCTTCGATAGCGGTCGTCCATAACCGTAACGATGCTGGTGGCATCTATGTTTCCGCAGTGACTCTCCGCTAGTTCCACGTACTTTTCCGTGGGAAAACCTTGACGGAAGGTCTTCACTGCCCAGGGGTTGGACGTAGCGTTTATGGCAAAGCGAAGGGAAGAAGGCGAAAGTGTCTGAGGACGACCGGACGCGGGCCATGCGCTCGCCGGGCGACGGCCGCCCGCTGCCACAACGGCCCGCTGACGGCCTGCGTTCGGGAGGAGCGCCCGCGCACCGGATGCCCGGCGGAGGGCCGGGAGCCCCCACGCACCAGCTTCCCAACGCGGCCCCCCAGGGTCCTCCCGAGTCAGGGCCCAAGCCCGGCGGCTCGCGGGTGTACGGGCGCGAGCGGTCGGGCAGCAGCCCGATCAAGCCGCTCAGGTCGCGCCGCGAGCCCTCCGAGAGCGGTCCACCCAGTCCCCGTGGTCCTGGCAGGCGGATCTCCGGCAGGACGGTTCTGAAGATCGTCGCCGGTGTGCTGGTCGTGCTGCTCGTCACGGTCGTGGGATTGTTCTTCTGGGTCAACTCGCGGCTGGCCGGCATCGACGGTGTGCTGGCCGACTACGAAGGGCGGCCGGCCGACACTCCCGGCACCAACTGGCTGCTCGTGGGCTCCGACAGCCGCAAGGGCCTCACCGCCGCCCAGCGCAAGAAGCTGGCGACCGGGCAGGCCGCGGGGCAGCGTACGGACTCGATGATGTTGCTGCACATCCCCGAGGGGAGCGACAAGCCCACGCTCGTCAGCCTGCCGCGCGACTCGGCCGTCACGATCCCCGGCAAGGGGCGCGACAAGCTCAACTCCGCCTACGCCCTCGGCGGCCCCAAGCTGCTGGTGCGCACCGTGGAGAGCGTGACCGGGGTGTACGTCGACCACTACATGGAGATTGGTTTCGCCGGGTTCGTCGACATCGTGGACGCCGTGGGCGGGGTCGAGATCAACGTCCGGCAGGCCGTCGACGACCCCAAGGCGGGGCTGAAGCTCAAGAAGGGCACGCAGGTGCTCAGCGGCTCCCAGGCGCTCGGCTACGTACGCACCCGCAAGGGCGGCGCGCTGCCCGACTTCGAGCGGACCAAGCGGCAGCGGCAGTTCCTCAGCGCGGTCGTGAAGAAGGCCGCCAGCCCGGGCGTGCTGATCAACCCGTTCACCGCGATCCCGCTGGCCTCCAGCGCCACCGCGGCGGTCGAGGTCGATTCGGGGACGGGGGCGTTCGACATGCTCTCGCTCGGCTTGGCCATGGGCGACAGCCCGGTGACCACGGTCGTGCCCTTCGGCGGCAACGAGGCCGTCCCGAGCGGTGGCACGGCGGTCAAGTGGGACCGTATGAAGGCGCTGGCGCTGTTCGACGCGTTGAAGAACGACAAGCCGGTGCCGAAGGACGTCATCGACGCCGGCTGACCTCAGCCGACGACGGCGACCCGCCACTAATCTCCCAGGCATGAGCGTTTCGGAGAAGTTGCACGCAGTCGGGCGGCCGTTGCTCCAGGCGCAGCTCGATCACCCCACCGTGGCCGGGATCGGGCGTGGCGACCTGCCGGAGCCGGTGTTCCGGTCGTGGCTGGAGCAGGACTACCTGTTCCTGCTGGACTACGTACGGGTGTTCGCGCGGCTGGCCTGGCAGGCGCCGGACGCCCACCTGGGCGACCTGGTGGACCTGGCGCACACCACGTTCCACGACGAGCTGAGCCTGCACCGGTCGTTGTCGGCCGGGTTCGGGGCCGATCTGGAGGGCGCGGTCAAGGGGCCGGCGTGCGTGGCGTACACGGGGTTCCTGCTGGAGTCGGCGGCGTCGTACGGTGAGGGGCTGGCGGCGCTGTACCCCTGCATGTGGGGCTATTCGAGCCTGGGCAGGATCCTGGCGGAGCGCCCGCCCGCCGAGCCGCGCTACCGGGCCTGGGTGGAGACGTACGCCGATCCCGGGTTCGCGGCGCTCACGGTGCGGATCGCGCAGATGATCGACGAGGCCGATCCGGACCCGGCGCGGGCGCAGGCCCTGTTCGAGGAGGGGATGGCACACGAGCTGGCGTTCTGGGACGTGCCGTAGACGGTCGGGGGCGCATCGTACTCTGGTGGCATGCCCGAACTTCCCGAAGTGGAGTCTCTCACCCACTTCCTGCGCGAGCGGGCGGTGGGCCGCACGATCCTGGGGGTCGACGTGGTCGCCATCCAGGCTCTCAAGACGTTCGACCCGCCGGTCACGGCGCTCGGCGGGCTGACCGTCATGGCCGTGGCTAGGCACGGCAAGTTCCTCGATCTCGACTGCGACGGCCTGCACCTGGTCATCCACCTGGCCAGGGCCGGGTGGCTGCGCTGGCGCGACGACCTGTCGGGGGCCAAGCCGGTGCGGCCGGGCAAGGGGCCGCTGGCGGTACGCGTACGGCTGGCGCCCGACGAGGAGGGCCTGGCGCCCGGGTTCGAGCTGACCGAGGCGGGGACGCAGAAGCGCCTAGCCGTCTATGTCGCGAAAAATCCGGACGACGTGCCCGGCGTCGCCGCCCTCGGCCCCGACCCGCTCGACGAGTCGTTCACCGTCGACGCGCTCAAGCAGATCGTGGGCGGCAACCGCACCCAGATCAAGGGGCTGCTGCGCGACCAGAAGGTCATCGCGGGCATCGGCAACGCCTACTCCGACGAGGTGCTGCACGCCGCGCGGATGTCACCGTTCAAGATCGCGGCCACGCTGACCGACGACCAGATCGCCGACCTGCACGAGGCCATCGTCACGACGCTGCACGACGCGGTCGAGCGGGCCCACGGGCTGGCCGCCAAAGACCTCAAGGCGGAGAAGAAGTCGGGGCTGCGCGTGCACAACCGCGCGGGGCAGCCCTGCGACGTGTGCGGCGACACGATCAGGGAGGTCTCGTTCGCCGACTCCTCGTTGCAGTACTGCCCCACGTGCCAGACCGGCGGCAAGCCGCTGGCCGACCGCCGCCTGTCCAGGCTGCTGAAATAGCCGCTAAGCGACGTGTGCCGGCGCGACGCGAGATGATGGAGACATGACCGTTCCTGAGATCGAGGCCGCCGCCGTTCCCGCCGACGTCTACCTGCTCGACGTCCGCGAGCAGGACGAATGGCGGGCCGGCCACGCCCCCGACGCCGTGCACATCCCGATGACCGAGCTGCAGGGCCGGGTCGGGGAGGTTCCCGCAGACCGTACGGTCTACGTGGTCTGCCGGGTGGGCGGCCGGTCCCTGCAGGTCGCGGCCTGGCTCAACCAGCTCGGGCACGAGGCGGTCAACGTCGAGGGCGGCATGCGGTCGTGGGAGTCCGCCGGCCGTCCGATGGACAGTGAGACCGGGCAGCCGCCCTTCGTGGCCTGAGGGCCGCAGGCCGCGCACCATAGGCTGGGCGGCATCGGAAGTGGTTACGTCCGCGTTATGTGGTGCCCGCGATGATCGCGGCATTCAGCGCTCTGATGAGGGGGTGACGTTCGTGCGCGTGTTGGTCGCCGAGGACGAGAGGATGCTCGCCGACTCGATCGCCGAGGGCCTGCGGGGCGAGGCGCTCGCGGTGGACGTCGCCTACGACGGGGAGGAAGCCCTGGAGCGGCTCGGCGTCAACGAGTACGCCGTGCTCATCCTCGATCGCGACCTGCCCGGCGTGCACGGCGACGACGTGTGCAGGACCGTGGTCCAACGGCAGTGGCCGGCCAGGGTGCTCATGCTGACCGCGGCCGGTGACGTGCGCTCGCGGGTGGCCGGGCTGTCGCTGGGGGCCGACGACTACCTGCCGAAGCCGTTCGCGTTCGAGGAACTGGTGGCCAGGGTGCACGCGCTCGGCCGCCGTACCGCCAGGGCGGATCCGCCGATCCTGGAGCGGGCGGGCGTGCGGCTCGACTGGGCGCACCGGCAGGTGTTCCGCGACGGCGTGTACGTCCCGCTGGCCCGCAAGGAGTTCGGCGTGCTGGCCGAGCTGCTGCGGGCCGCGGGCACGGTCGTGTCGGCCGAGGAGCTGCTGGAGAGGGTGTGGGACGAGCACATCGATCCGTTCACCAACACGGTCCGCACCACGATGATGAAGCTGCGCAGGAAGCTCGGGGAGCCCCAGGTGATCGAGACCGTGCCCGGCGCGGGCTACCGCATCCCATGAGCGTGCGGTTGCGTTTCGCGCTGGCCTGCGCGGCGCTGTTCGCGGTGCTCGGGGGCCTGGTCCTGACGGGCGTCTACGTGGTGACGCGGCAGAGCCTGGAATACCGCAGCGGACTGCTCACCCCCAACGAGATCACCATCCACAACCGCGGCGTCTTCTATCGGGGCGAAGACTACTACGAGGTCGCGCGTAGCCGGGCGATACAGGTGGTCTCCGTCTATCAACGCGACACGCTCGCCAACGTCAGGAACATCGGCGCGCTGGCGGTGCTGGCAGGGGCGGGCGTGGCGTTCGCGGTCGGCTGGCGGGCGGCGGGCTGGGTGCTCCGGCCGGTCAAGGCGGTGACCGAGACCGCGCGGCGGGTGGCGCAGAGCCACGACCTGACCGAGCGCATCGCGTACGAGGGGCCGCGCGAGGAGGCCAAGGAGCTGGCCGACATCTTCGACACGATGCTGGACCGGCTGGCCCGCTCGTTCGACGGGCAGCGGCGCTTCGTCGCCAACGCCGCCCACGAGCTGCGCACCCCGCTGACGATCAACCGCACGCTGGTGGACGTGGCCGTGCGCCGGCCCGATGCCACGGACGACGTCAAGCGGCTGGGCGAGTCGCTGCTGCTGGTCAACGGCCGCCACGAGCGGCTCATCGACGGCCTGCTGGCGCTGGCCGAGGGCGAGCAGACGGTGCTCGACCGGCACTCGTTCGACCTGATGGACGTGGCCGACCACGTGCTGGACCTGGCCGCGGCCGAGGCGGCCGAGCGGGAGGTGACGATCCACCGGCTGCTCGACGCGGCTCCGACGATGGGCGAGGCGGTGCTGGTCGAGCGGCTGGTACAGAACCTGGTGGAGAACGCGATCCGGCACAACCACCCCAAGGGCGAGGTGTGGGTGACCACGCGGCAGCGCACCGAGCAGGCGGAGCTGGTCGTGGCCAACACCGGGCTGCAGGTGCCGGCGTACGAGATCGAGACGATCTTCCAGCCGTTCCGCCGGCTGCACGGCGACCGGCTGCGCTCGGAACGGGGCAGCGGGCTGGGACTCTCGATCGTACGGGTGATCGCCGAGGCGCACGGCGGCACGGTCGTCGCCCGGCCGCGTGACGAGGGCGGGCTGACGATCACCGTGGAGCTGCCCATCGGGTAAGGCCGCGCTGTCGGCGCCGGGGGGTGGCTGAGAACGGACGAATAGTGCATCATGGGGTCGCGCGCCGGGGTGATCTCCGGTTCGCAGACCGATCGTCGCGGGAGCTCGGGGTTCGCCGGGCTGAGAGGGCAGCCAGATCCGCTGCCGACCGCATGAACCTGTCCGGGTAATGCCGGCGTAGGGAGTGTGCGATGACGCATGGCGTCGAAGAAGTCCCGCTGACCCTCGAAGGCCGGCCGCCGAGGACCCTGGGCGTGCTCGACCAGGGCGCGCTCTGGGCGAACCTCGGTGTCAGCCTGCTGGGCTTCTCCGGGGCGCTGGTGCTGCTCGATCCCCTCGGCAACGCCCCGCTCAGCCTGGCCGCGGCGCTCGTGGCCACGGTGGTCGGCAGCCTGATCGGCACGGCCATGGTGGGCCTGTCGGCCGTGCCTGGCACGCGTACGGGTCAGCCGGCGATGGTGCTGCTGCGCGGGCTGTTCGGGGCCAGGATCTCCTACGTGCCCACGGTGCTGAACATCGTGCAGATGCTGGGCTGGGGCGCGTTCGAGCTGTGGGTGATCGCGAAGGGCGCCACCGCGATCTTCGGGTCGGTGCCGTACCAGGTGTGGGTGATCGTGGCGGGGGTGCTGACCACGGCGCTGACGATCTGGCCGCTCGGGTCGATCCGGCTGCTGCGCCGTTACGTCACCGTCGGCGTGATCGTCTCGATGATCTGGTTCACGGTGTTCTTCCTGCGCGAGGCCCCCGTGCACCAGGGCGGCGACTGGACGGCCTTCCCCGCCGCGGTCGACTACGTGATCGCGCTGTCGGTGTCGTGGGTGCCGATGGCCGCCGACTTCGCCCGCCACTCGCGTTCAGGACGGGCCGCGTTCACCGGCGTGGTGGGCGGCTACACGCTGGCCCAGGTGGCCTGCCTGGGGTTGGGCGTCTACGCGGTGGCCATCGCGGGCGCGGCCGGGGTGTCGGCCGACCCGACGTCGGTGTTCGGGCCGTTCGTCGCGGTGCCGCTGGGCGCGCTGTTCTTCGGCATCCTGGTGCTGCGTGAGACCGACCAGTCGTTCGCCAACGTCTACTCCACCACGGTGTCGCTGCAGAACCTGATGCCGCGCATGGACCGGCGCGTCTTCTCCGCCGTCATCGGCGTGCTCACCGTGGTGATCGCCCTCTTCGTGGACGTCAACTCCTACGGCTCGTTCCTCAGCGTGATCGGCGCGGTGTTCGTCCCGATGTTCGCGGTGCTCGCGATCGAGTACTTCGTGCTGGGCGGAGCCGGCCGCTGGAACACCGCGCAGGACGCGCCCTCGCGGTGGGCGATGCTGGTGCCGTGGGCGCTGGGCTTCGTGGCCTACTGGCTGACGACCTCGACGCCGACCGTGCCCGCCTGGGACGGGCTGTGGGCGGGCCTGCGCGAGGCCATCGGCTTCGCCCGGCAGCCGTGGATGAACGGTGCACTCGGCGGGGCCTTGGTGGCCGCGCTGGTGACGCTGGTCATCGGCCTGCTGACGCGGCGGTCCGCCGCTCGACGTTGAGCAGGTGCTGCTTGGCGGGCAGGCCGCCCGCGTAGTCGCCGAGCTGGCCGTCCTCGCGCACCACCCGGTGGCAGGGCACGATCACGCACACGGGGTTGGAGGCCAGCGCGTTGCCGATGGCCCGCAGCGCGCGGGGGCGGCCGATGCTCTGGCCGATCTGCTCCAGCGTGGTGGTCGTGCCGTAGGGGACCGCCATGGTCTTCTGCAGCACCGTGCGGGCGAAGGTCGTGGCCAGCGTGAGATCGACCGGCGTGGCGAACGCCCGCAACCGGCCGGAGAAGTACGCGTCCAGCTCTCTGCGCACCGGGTCGAGCCGCCGCGCGTCGGGCCCGATGAAACTGCTCGCATGCCTGGCGATCAGCTCGAACACGTCGTTCTCCGGCTCGAAGCTGCACGCCGCGATGCCCTTGCCGGTCACGGCCAGCACGAGCCTGCCCACGGCGCCGTCGTAGGTGCCGAACGCGATGTCGGGTGGCGTTTCGCCCCGATAGCTGCTGGAGGTCACACGCAGCAGGGCATCGAGATCGTTGCTCGACATACCCCTCACCCTCCTACCGTCGGGAACCACCGTGACCGCAGCGTATCGGACCGATCGCCCGACGCGGCCACCGCGCCACGTGCACTATGGAGGTGTGGGGGACGAATGGGCCGGTAGTGACGATGAGATCGCCCGTGCGGCGCTCGCCAGCTCGCCCAACGCCGTCGTGGCGCTCGACAGGGACGAGAGCGTGCTGGTGTGGAACGCCGCGGCCGAGCGTCTGTTCGGGTGGACGGCCGATCAGATCGTCGGCCGCCGGGCGCCGATCGTGCCCGATGAGCTGGGCGCCGAGCACAACGCCGTGCTGGAGCGCGTACGCACCGGCGCGCCGGTCTCGCTGCGCACCAAGCGCGTGCACAGCAACGGTTGCCTGCTCGACGTCCGGGTGGACATCAGCGCGCTGCGCCTGGGCAGCGCCGTGGCCGGTTATGTGTGCGTGTACCACCCGGCCAGGGCCGACGAGATGGCCGAGCTGCGGATGGCGCGCAGGGCCAGGCTCGTGCGCCGGCTCACCGACGTGGTGGCCGACATCAACTCCGAGCTGGAGCTGTCCGCCGTGCTCGATCGCATCTCGGCGAGCCTCACCGAGCTGACGGGGGCGGACGCGGGCGGGTTCGTGCTCATCGAGGGCGAACGGCTGCGGCTCGTCAGCACCTACCAGTTACCCGAGTCGCTCAGGGGGGCCACCACCGGCCTGCGCACGAGCCTGGTCGACCGGCTCTTGCGCACCGGCAAGACCGTCCTGCTGGAGTCCGGTGGGCTCGACGACCTGGTGTGGGCGCGGCTGGACGGCCTGCACACGATCGCGCTCGGCCTCGCCGCCGTGGGCGGGCGCCCGTACGGGGCGCTCTACGCGTTGTTCGCCCGGCGCACGCCCGGGCACCTGGAGCTGGAGCTGCTGGAGCTGCTGGCCGGGCACGCGGGCATCGCCGTCGGCAACGCGGTGGCCTACCAGGAGGCGGTACGCCAGCGGGCCCACGAGCGGGCCGTGTTCGACGCCAGCGCCGACGGCATCGCCGTGCTCGACCAGGACGGCTGCGTGGTGCGCTGGAACCCGGCCGCCGCCGTGCTGACCGCGTTGCCCGGGGAGGCCGTCATCGGCGGGCCGCCGCCGTTCCCACTGCCCAAGGCGGGCGAGAAGGGCACCTTCCAGCTCGACAACGGCCGCTGGCTGGACGTCGTGAGCGCGCAGATCGAGGAGACGGGCGAGGTGGTCGTCGACTTCCGCGACGTGACCGCGGCCAAGGAGCTGGAGGAGGCCAAAGACCTGTTCCTGGCCACGACGAGTCATGAGCTGCGTACCCCGATCACGATCGTCCGGGGATTCGCCGGCACGCTCGACTCGCGCTGGGACGAAATGAGCGACCCCGAGCGGCGCGCGGCCGTGCACATGATCGCCGAGCGGGCCCGGTCGCTGGCCGAACTGATGGATCACCTGCTGCTCGGGGCCAGGGCGGGGGCCGACGAGCTGAAGGTGCGGATCGAGGAGTTCGACCTGGCCGAGCGGATCGACGGGGCCACGCTGGGGCTGCCCGAGCTGTCCGACAGGCACCGGGTCGAGGTGGAGATCGCGGACGGGCTGCCCCGCGTGCTGGGAGACGCCCTGGCCACCGACATCGTGCTGGGGCAACTGCTGGAGAACGCGTTCAAGTACTCGCCCAAGGGCGGACTGATCAGCGTGTCAGCCTGGCCGGAGGGCGGCAGCGTCGTCGTGGTGGTCGACGACGAGGGCGTCGGTATCGCCCCGACTGACCGGGAAAGGATCTTTGAAAGGTTCGTCCAGGTGGACAGCGGCGACCGGAGACGGTTTGGTGGAGTGGGGCTCGGGCTCTACATCGTCCGCAGCCTCGCCAGGGCACAGGGAGGAGACGTCAGCGCTCATCCGCGACCGGGAGGAGGCACGAGAATGCGACTCGTGCTCAGACGCGCGTCCACTATCGGATCCGACACACCGATGCGGTAACGAGGTGGTCACGGTTGCGCTGGCCTATCGTCCAATGTGTACAAGCTGTGATCGAGATGCGGTTTCTGGGATCGAGTAACGGGGCATTTCGGTCGTACCGGGGAGTGTTCCCGCGGGGGGCACAGGGAACGGGGAGGTGGGTGTGTCAAGCGTGGTGCTGCTGCCGTACGCGCCGTCCAGCGTTGCCGTTGCCCGCCAGCGTCTGAGCACTGATTTGCATGATTGTGGGGTATTTACCGCCGCTATTGACGATGCGGTACTCGTGGTGAGCGAGTTGCTGAGCAACGCGCTGCGGCACGCGCATCCGCTCCCGTCGGGGATGGTGCGGGTGGCGTGGCTGCGCAGCGACGATCACATCGAAGTAGCGGTGAGTGACGGGGGAGCGGCCACGGAGCCGCGGGCGGGCCGCCCGACCCTGTCCTCGCTCGGGGGCCGGGGGCTGGGCATCGTGGAATACGTCGCGGAGAGCTGGGGGGTCCGGCACGACGGTGACACGACCACCGTCTGGGCGATCCTGCCCGCACCGAGCCAGTCGGTGAACGGGCAGGTCGCGGCACTCAGAGAGGCCGGCTAGCGAGCACGGCCCGCTCACTGACGGTCCACGCCGTGGACACGAGCAGGTAGAGCCCGGCGGCCAGCGGGAGCACCAGCGTGGCCAGCACCGAGCCGTACGGCAGCAGCCGCATGATCTTCTTCATCGTCTCCGGCTGCTCCTCGGCCACCTTGATCTGCCTGGTCGACAGCCACGCCACCACCGCGACCAGGGCGATGACCAATACGAAGACCAAAACTGGCATGCTGACCAGACCGTAATTAGCGATGACTCCGGCCACATGCTGCCCCAGCGGAGCCCCGAACAGATCGTGCCCGGCGAGCGCGGTCGGATGCGTGGCGACCCGGTACATCAGCCACATGAACGGCAGTTGCCCCAGCATCGGCAGGAACCCGGCGAACGGCGAGGTGCCTTCCTTGGCGTAGAGGGCGTTCAGCTCCTTGGCCAGCCGCTCGGGGTTGCGTTGGTGGCGCTTCTGCAACTCGCGCAGCTTGGGGGCGAGCCGCTCGCGGATCTTCATCGTGCGCGCCTGGCGCACGTTGAGCGGCAGCAGCAGGAGTCGTACGGCGAGGGTGAACAGCACGATCCCGAGCGCGGCGCTGCCGCCGGACATACTGATGACGAACGTGACAAGAGAATCGATCATGAGCCCTGTTTTCTGAAAGTGGACCAAGGGGCTCACTCGTCACCGTCGAAGAACGTCGAAGAACGTCGAGAAACTCGACGGGATGCCGCGGGAACGGCCTGGTAAGCCCCGCCTGAACGTGGAAGGCGGGGCGGGCCTAAGGGGCTCGTGGACGTGACCGACCGGCCGCGTCAGGATCGCGCTGCCGCTGGAAGGCCGTGCGGCGCGCGTAGGCCAGCGGGAAGCTCGGCGGCTCCCCGCTCAGGGTGGGCAGCAACATGGCCGCCCATGTGGCCAGCAGCAGGATCGCCAGCATGGTGATCCCGATCAGCCACGGGTCGAACAGCAGTTGCATCAGCTCGAACGCGAGGACTTGCCGACGAGCGTGACGGCGACGAACACGATGACGGCGACGACGCCGACGATCAAGACCAGCTTGATCAGACCTGCCAGCATCGGCAGCAGGAAGTTGAACAGCACGAAGAGACCCAGCAGGGCCCCGAGGACGAGCATCACGACTCTACTCATGCAGCCACCGTACGTCCTTGGGGGATGGTCTGCGAGCCTTACGAAGCGATGACGTACACCCCACTTCCGGGCAGGGCGGCCGTACCGTGAAGGGGTGAGCACGCGCATCCTGGTGGTGGACGACGACCCGACGGTGTCCGAGGTGGTCGCGCGTTATCTGGAGCGCGACGGGCACGAGGTCGAATGCGTCGGCGACGGCGCGGAGGCGCTGCGCAGGGCGCTGGCGCACCCGCCGGACCTCATGGTGCTCGACCTCATGCTGCCCAAGATCGACGGGCTCCAGGTGTGCAGGAAGCTCCGGGAACGCTGGCCGGTCCCGGTGATCATGCTGACCGCGCTCGGCGAGGAGATCGACCGGGTGGTGGGGCTGGAGACCGGGGCCGACGACTACGTGACCAAGCCGTTCAGCCCGCGCGAGCTGGCACTGCGCGTGCAGTCGGTGCTGCGGCGGGCCCGCGGGGCCTCCGTCACCGGCGGCACCGGGGTGCTGCGCGACGGTGACCTGACGGTGGACGTGGGGGCCCACGAGGTACGGCTGCGGGGCGCGGAGGTGCTGCTCACGGCCAGGGAGTTCGACCTGCTGGCCTATCTCGTGCGCAACCCCCGGCAGGCGTTCAGCCGGTCGGCGCTGCTCAGCCAGGTGTGGGGGTGGTCGTTCGGCGACTCCTCGACCGTGACCGTGCACGTGCGGCGGCTGCGGGAGAAGATCGAGCCCGACCCGACCGAGCCGCGCAGGATCGTCACGGTGTGGGGGGTCGGCTACCGGTACGAGCCGCTGGAGGACTCCTGATGCCCGCGTTCCCCGTGGTGCGGGCCGGTCCCGCCGCGGTGGCGTCGGGTGAGCTGCCCATGGTCGTGGCTGTCACGGCCGGGCTGGGCCTGCTGGTCGCGCTGGCGGGCATCTGGGTGATGGGACGGCTGCGTACGCGCTCCATCGGCGTGATGCTGGCCGTGGTCGTGGTGGTCGCAGTGGTGGCCACGCTGGCCGGCGTCGTGTCCATCATCACGAAGATGATCATCGAGGGGCCGACCAAGGACTTCGTGCTCAGCGTGGTGGCCGTGGGCGGGCTGGTGGGGCTGGGGGTGGCGTTCGTGCTGGCCAAGCGGGTGGTCGGGGAGAGCAGGCGGCTCGTGGCGGCCGTGCGGCACGTGCCGTTCGTCGCCCCCCGTCGGCTGCCCGCCGAGTTGCAGACGATCGCGAACACCCTGGAGGAGGCGTACGCCAGGGAACGCGCCCTGGAGGGGGCGCGGCGGGAGCTGGTGGCCTGGGTGAGCCACGACCTGCGTACGCCGCTGGCCGGGATGCGGGCCATGGCCGAGGCGCTGGAGGACGGGGTGGTGTCCGACCCCGAGACGGTCGCGCGCTACCACGGGCAGATCAAGCTCGAGGTGGAGCGGCTGTCCGCGATGGTGGACGATCTCTTCGAGCTGTCGCGCATCCACGCGGGGGCGCTGCGGCTGTCGCGGGCCAGGATCGGGCTGTCCGACCTGGTCGCCGACACGCTGGCCGGTGCGGAGCCGCTCGCCCGTGCCAAGGGGGTCCTGCTCACGGCCGAGGCGTCGGCCGCCGTGCCCGTGGAGGCCGACGCGGGCGCCCTGGGGCGGGCCCTGGGCAACCTGGTGGTCAACGCCATCCGGCACACGCCGTCCGACCGGAGCGTGGTGCTCAGGGCCGGGGTCGATGCGGAGGGGATGGCCTGTCTGTCGGTTACCGACTGTTGTGGGGGGATACCTGAGGAGGATCTCCCCCGGGTGTTCGAGGTGGCCTTCCGGGGGGAGACGGCTCGTACTCCCACCGCCGACGGCGGGGCCGGGTTGGGGCTGGCCATCGCGCAGGGGATCGTGGAGGCGCACGACGGGGTGATCGGGGTGGTCAACGACGGGCCGGGGTGCCGGTTCGAGATCCGGCTGCCCATGGTCGGCGGGTGATGACCGCCCGTACGTCCGCCCACGCCCGCGGGAGTTCGGGCCTCAGGCGCTCTCCGGAAGGTCCCGCACGGTCCCGAACGACTCCGCCATGGCTCGGAACGTCGGGCACGGCCAGCGCCACATGCAGCTCCGGCACCGCAGGATCGGGTGGGCGGTGTCGCTCGTGATGCCCCCCGCGTCGCGCGGCTGATGGAGATCGAGCAGCCTGAGCCCGAGCTCCGAGAGCCGGAGCAGCTCGGTGCGCGCCGTCGCGAGGAACTCGAGGTCCTCGACCGCGAGGCGGGCCCGGATCGGTACGTAGCCCTCGTGGTTCACCAGGCCGCGCAGGCGCCCTGCTTCGTCATGCCATGAAGTCGCCTTCTCTGTGCGGATGAGGATGGTCTCCAAGCGTTCTCGGAGCCCCTGACGCTGCGGATCTTCGGCTTTGTCGGCTTTCATCGATACGGGGCCCGTCGGTCGTGCCCCAGCCCCTCCTTCACCACGAAGCGGTGCCGGTTGCGGTGTCACGCTGTCAAGCTTCGCGTACTCTCCGTTTTCATGGAGCCCAAACGCAGGACAAAAACCTGTGGTTGCCCTATCGGCGTGACAACGTGACCGGAAGCCTTCGCGCCGCTAGCCTGCCCATGTGGAGCTCAAGGTCTCGACCCGATCACATGCCGGGTGCGCAGTCGTCGCCGTCACCGGAGAAATCGACCTCTACACGGCGCCTCACCTGCAGTCCGAGTTCACTCGGCTGCTGCAGGACGGGCCTAGCCGGGTGGTCATCGACATGTCCGCCGTGGATTTCTGCGACTCCACGGGGATGAACGTGCTGCTCTCGGCACTCAAACGCATGAAAGAGCAGGGGGGTGCGCTCGAAGTGGCCGCGCCGCGTCCCGCCGTACGCAAGATTCTGCAGGTCACGGGGCTCGACTCGGTGTTCACCGTGCACGATGAGGTGCCGCAGGAGCTCCTCATCACCGAGGGATCATGACGAGGGCCCAATCCGACGATCCGAATGGTCCCGCACGCCACGGGCGCCGGGCCGACCGTGCCGCGCCGCGCGGCACGGTCCGGCCCGGTGTGGTCCGGCCCGGTGTGGTCCGGCGCGGTGCCGTGCGCGGAGGTGATGGGCGATGAGCGGCGACACGGCGGTCGTCATCCCGGCCGCCAACGAGGCCGATCGCATCGCGGCCACGGTCAAGGCCGCTGCGGCCCTGCCCGGCGTCGACCTCGTCGTGGTCGTGGACGACGGCTCGACGGACCAGACCGGCCGGGTGGCGCGCGCGGCCGGGGCCCGGGTGGTGCGGCACAGCCGTAACCGGGGCAAGGCGGCGGCGATGGAGACGGGGGCCGAGGCCGTGCGCCTCCTCGACGCCGACGCCGCCCCCCGTCACCTGCTCTTCCTCGACGCCGACCTGGGCGAGACGGCCAAGGCCGCGGCCCCACTCGTCGAGCCCGTACGCCGGGGCGAGGCCGACATGACGATCGCGGTGTTCACCACCAGGGTGCGACTCGGCGGCCACGGCTTAGTGGTGCGCCTGTCGAAGGAGGGCATCCGGCGGGCCACCGGCTTCGACGCCACGCAGCCGCTCAACGGGCAACGCTGCCTCACCAGAGCGGCCTTCGAGGCGGCACGGCCGCTGGCGCACGGGTTCGGGGTGGAGACCGCGCTGACGATCGACCTGCTGCGCAAGCGCTACCGGGTCACGGAGGTCGAGGTGGACATGACCCACCGGGCCACCGGCACCGACTGGCGGGCCCAGCTCCACCGGGCCAGGCAACTGCGGGACGTGGCGCGGGCGCTGGCCGTACGCGAGCCGGTGGTCGCCCAGAACCTGGACAGGCTGGGCCTGCGGCGGTGACGTCCGGCATCGGGCCGCGCGTTCCTGCGGTCGCCCGGTGCCGCTCACCACGCCCAGGAGCCCGCGCGCTCGTTAGACTCGCCGCCCATGACCGACATAGACGAACAGGGCCGCCCCGAGCCGCCCGTGGCGGCCGACGAGTTCGGCACTCTGGTGGGCTTCCTGGAGTTCCACCGCGCCACGTTCGCGTGGAAGTGCGCCGGGCTGGACGCGGCCGGTCTCAAGGCGACCGTGGGCGCGTCGTCGATGACGCTGGGCGGGATGCTCAAGCACCTGGCGTACGTGGAGAACCACTGGTTCTCCCGCTACCTGCACGATCGCGAGGGCCAGCCGCTGTGGGGCACGGTCGACTGGAAGGCGGATCGCGACTGGGAGTGGCACTCTGCCGCAGTCGACTCGCCCGAGGAACTGCTGGAGCTGTGGCAGGACGCCGTGACGCGCTCCCGGGCGCTGCTCGCGGAGGCGATGGAAAGCGGTGATCTGGGGCAGATTGCCCGGCGTTCCTGGCCCAACGGGCATGCGCCCAGCCTGCGCTGGATCCTGGTGCACATGATCGAGGAGTACGCCCGTCACAACGGACACGCCGACCTCATACGGGAGTCGGTCGACGGGCAGACCGGCGAATAGCAGTCCAGTGCGGTTCGCCATCGCCCCGCCCAGCGCCCTCAGCGACGGATCCGCCCCGCCCAGCGCCCTCAGGAACGGATCCGCCCTGCTCAGCGCGGTCTGCGACGGATCCGCTCCGCCCAGCGCCCTCAGGAACGGATCCGCCCTGCTCAGCGCGGTCTGCGACGGATCCGCTCCGCCCAGCGCCCTCAGGAACGGATCCGCCCCGCTCAGCCCCTTCGAGGGCGGAGCCGGTGCGCTCGGTGCTTTCGGGGACGGAGGTGCTTCGCTCGGTGTCCTCTGGGGCGCAGTCGCTTCGCTTGGTGCTTTCGGGCGTGGAGGTGCTTCGCTTCGTGTCCTTTGGGGCGGAGTCGCTTCGCTTGGTGTGTTCGGGGGTGGGGGCGCTTCGCTTCGTGTCCTTTGGGGCGGAGTCGCTTCGCTTGGTGTGTTCGGGGGTGGGGGCGCTTCGCTTGGTGTCCTTTGGGGCGGAGTCGCTCTGCTCAGTCCTTTCGATAGCGGAGCCGCTGCGCTCGGTGCTTTCGGGGGCGGGGGTGCCTCCCCTGGGGTCCTCTGGGGCGGGGTCGCCGTGCTCGGTGTGTTCGGGGGTGGAGCGGGCCGGGCGTCTGGGTTGAGAGCGCGTCGTCCACAGGGGGACGGTTCGGTGGGCGGTTGTCCACAGCCGGGCTTGGTCCGGCGGGGGACCGCACGCGGGTGTGCTGGAATTTCCCGGTGACTTCGCGGACGTGGCTCGAAAAGACACGGGGTCGGCTCGGCGGGCCGGCCCTGGCGGCGATCGGCGCCTCGATCCTGCTGACGATCACTATCGGCGCGCTGGGCCCGTCGCCGATGGTGCCCGCACTGGGCGGCCCGGCCTGGCAGCCGCCCTATTCGCTCGGCGTCGGTCCCGAGCCCCACCTGGCGGTGGCCCTCGGCGCGGCCGCCATCGTGCTGGGCGGCCTCGGCCTGCTCGCGGCCCTCTCGCCGCTCGCCCTGCCCCGGCCCGGCGCGCGACCGTCGCCCAGCCCTCGGCTCTTGGTGCTCATGGGCTGTGTGGCCGCCGTCCTCCTGGCGTTCCTGCCCCCTTCCGGCTCCGCCGACCACCTCAACTACGCCGCCTACGGCCGCATGGTGACGCTGGGCCTCAATCCGTACACGCACGGCGCGGTCGACCTGCCCGGCGATCCCATAGCCGACGCCGTCGAGGAGCCGTGGCGCGAGGAGCCGAGCGTCTACGGCCCTGTGGCCACGGCCGTGCAGGCCCTGGCGAGCTGGGTCGGCGGCGACTCGCTCCGCCTGACGATCTTCGTGCTGGCCCTGGTCAACGCCGGCGCGTTCGTCGCCACGGGGCTGCTCATCGACCGCTTCACGAGAGACGACCCGGCTCGGCGGCGGCGGGCGGCCCTGCTGTGGACGGCCAACCCCCTCCTGCTCTACCAACTCGTCGCGGGCATGCACGTCGACACGCTGGCCATCGCCTGCATGGTCGCCGCGCTGCTCGCCAGGAGCCGGCCCATCGGCTCGGGAGCCCTGCTCGGGCTGGGGGTGGCGATCAAGGTCAACGCGGGCCTGGTCGCCCTGGGCCCCGCCTGGGAGCTGCGCCGCCGTCCAGCCCGCCTGGCGCTCATGGCGGGGTGCGCGCTTCTGGTGGTGGTCGCGGGCTACGCCGTCGTCGGGCCCGACGCGATCGCGCCGATCACCCGTACGAGCAAGTCGATCTCGCATGCCTCGTTCTGGAAGCTCGTGCAGGGCTGGCTGCAGTCGATCGTGGGCACCGGGAGCGCTTACCGGGGCGAGATCCAGGTCGGCTCGCTCCTGGTCCTCGGCCTTGTCGCCTGGTCACTGCTCCGCCTGGCCTCACGGTCCGGCGTCACCGGCCCTTGGCCGCCCCTGCCGCCCTTGGCGTCACTGCCGTCCCTGGCGCCCGGGGAGGCCGCGAGGGCGCCGGACGCCGGGCGCGCGCTCACGGCGCCGGTCGTGGCCGTGGGGCTGGTGGTGGCCTACTTGTTCGCGACGCCCTACATTCTGCCTTGGTACGACGGGCTGGCGCTGGGGCTGCTGGCGCTCGTGGGGGCCTCGGCGCTCGACGGGTTCGTGGTGGCCCATCTGCTGGTCCTGTCGCTCGCGTACCTTCCGGCCAGGGTGGAGGGGCAGCCCGGCGACCTCGGCTGGCTCAGCACCGTGCTCAGGCCCCGGCTCGCCTGGGTGCTGCTTGCGCTGACCGTGGCTCTGGTCGTGTGGGCGTGGCGAGCTGCAGCGCGCGCACACAGGCCGCGAGCGTCAGTGGCACGGCCACCGTGAGCGCCATGGCGGGGATGGCGATGCCCGAGTCGTTCATGAGGAAGCCGACGAAGGCGCACGTGAGGGCCCCGAACAGCCCGGCCCTGAGCGTCGGGGCCAGCCCGTACGCCTGGCCCAGGGCGGAGGCGCCCCAGCGCGAGGGGCGGGCGAGCACCAGAAACAGGAAGGCCAGCGCGACCAGCGAGAGGAGGGTCAACGGCCAGTTGCCCACGGTGACGCCGATCATGGCCCCGAACTTGCGGCCGACGACGGTCCAGGCCGCGCCGTCGATGATCTGCTGCACGAAGTTGCCCAGGTGCGTCCGCTCGGTGGCGGGCCGCAGCCAGTCGAAGACCGAGATCGCCCCCACGAGCACGACCCCGGCCAGCCCCACGAGCGCCAGCCTCAGCACCGACACCCGTCGGCCCGACAGCAGGATCAGGAAGACGGCCAGGCCGATCACGAACGCAGGCACGCCGCCGAAGTCCGCGCCCCACGACGGCCAGCCGTCCGCGAAGACCGCGAAGGCCCCGTACAACGCGCACAACGCCACGACCACGGCCCTCGACACGCCCCGGCCGAGCAGCCACTGCGCCACCCCGGCCAGCCCGAGCACGGTGCCCGTGGCGTAGACGGCGAAGGCGATGTTGCTGAAGCCGTAGAAGCGCCCTCCGGTCACGGGCTCGTACCCGGTCACGGCGTTGACCTGGAGGCTCGATCCGGTGATGACGTCCAGGAGGAGGGCGAGCGAGGTGACGGCGGATACGGCGGTGAGCGGGCCGAGCACGTGGGCGCGCCAGGGGCCCGCGAAGGCGAGCGCGGTGATGAGCCCGGCGATGGCCAGGATCGTCACGATCACCGACACCATGGGCACCGGCAGCGTCCACCAGGGCACCAGTTGCGCCAGGAAGGTCGAGACCGGGATCGCGCCGCTGACCACCGCCACTACTTGGACGGATCTGAGGAGCCCTGAGGTGCTCGCCAGGTCTTCCACCTGCGCGGAATCCTCGCTCTCGTCCGAGGCGGGTGCGGACTCCGCGCGCGCCGCGTCGGTGCCGGTGCCGGTGCCGGTGCCGACTGAGCCTGTGCCGTCTGCCGGGCCTGCGTCGCCTGGGCTGGTGCCGCTTGGTCCTGCGTCGCTTGGCCCTGCGTAGCTTGGGCCGGTGCCGCCTGGGCTTGGTGTGGCTGGGGAGGCGGCGGTGGCCGATGGGGAGTGCGCGGGTGGGCGGGCGGTCGTACGGCGGCGGCGGAGGGCGAGGGCGGCGAAGGCGTAGAAGAGGAGCTGGACGGTGACCAAGCCGGTGAAGAACGGGCCGCGCACCTCGCGCAGCACCTGGCTGGCCAGGTCACCGTCCGCCAGCTCCGTCACCGTGGCGGACGGCGTGGCCGGGGCGGCGCCGCCGGGCTGCCAGGCTCGGCCGACCACCTCGCGCGGCGGGGTCAGGCCCAGGAGCTGGATGGCGGTGGCCGTGAGGTCGGTGATCGTGACCAGGGCGTCCTGCCGGGTGGAGGAGGCGGTGAGGAAGCCGTGCGGGTACGGCTGTCCCCCCGGGGCGGGGCCGGTGGCGATCGCCACGTGGAGGTGGGCGTTCGGGGTCACGTCCGAGACCCCGGCCAGCAGGACGGTGGTCTGCGCGGGGAGCCGGGCGACGAGGTCGCCGATCCGGCGGTCCGCCTGGGCTGTCGCAGCCTGGCGGGCCGGTGCGGGGAGGGCGGTGGGGACGCCGTACTCGTCGAGGGGCTGCTTCAGCCAGGCGTCGGAGAGGTCGGCGGCGTCGAAGACGATCAGGTTGTAGGGGGTGGGATCACCCAGGGCGTCGAGGGTGGGGGCGTATTTGGCGATATTTCCGGTCGCGTCGGCGGCGGCCAGCGCGGCACCCGGGCCGACGGCGGCCACCTTGCCGCCGTTGTCCCCGATGAGCTGCCCCAGCGTGCCGAGCCGGGCGTCGAAGCCGGTCTGCGACTGGTACGCGGCCAACTCACCCCAGCCGGGCACCGTGGCGCCGCCCTGCCCCGTGGGCTGGGGGGTGGGCAGTGGCGGGCAGCCCTTTCCCGCCGTACCGGCGCGCTGGCCCGCCGAGATCGTGAGCCAGCCGGACACCGGGCAGGTGATGCCCCGGTCAGGGGGCGGCACGGCCCGGGTGGAGAGGGAGGCCGAAGCGCCCTGGCCCACCAGGCGCCACAGGTTGGGCGTCCGCGTCTCGTCGAGGTCGCTCCACTCGAGCCCGGGAACCCCGATCAGCGCCACTCGCCCCTGGGGGACGGCGGTGGCGTGGACGAGGGCGGGCGCGGCCTCGGCGGGGAGCGTGAGGAAGAGCGTGGTGAGGGCGAGGGCGACGAACGCCGCGCCCAGGGCCCGCACCCCCCGGCCGGCCCGGCGCGCGACGGTCTGGTGGATGCGAGGCGCGGCGGTGGCCGGGATCGCCATGGGGAGGACGAGAGTGGGGATCGTTGTGCGGTGGGAGGCGACGAGGGGCGTTGCGCGGCGGGAGGTGACCGGGGTTGTCCCGGGGAGGGAGGCGACGGAGGCTGTCCTGGGGAGGGAGGCGACGGGGGTTGTCGTGGGGAGGGAGGTGACGGGGGGCGTTGTGAGGAGGGTGGCGACGGGGGTCGTCGTGGAGAGGGGGGTGGCGGGGGGCGTCGTGGGGAGACGGGAGGGTGCGTGCCGGGCCCCGGATGGGTACGGCGTGGCGTTCGGCATGTACGGACCCCCAGTAGTCTGCCCCTCGATCAGCAACAGCCACGGTAACGTGCCACACCGTGACAAGTGGCGAGGTACGGGTGAAGCGGCGGCAGTGGTGGGCGTGGGCGATCGTGGCGCTCGCCGTCGTGGCGGCCGCGGCCCCGCTGGTGCACCTGTGGCTCACCAACCCCGACGACCAACGCCTGGTTGACCTCGACGTTTACCGTACCGGCGGGCAGATGCTCCTCGACGGGCGGCCGGTGTACGAATACTTCACGCCCGCGCCGCAGTTGCTGCCGTTCACGTATCCGCCGATCGCCGCGATGCTGGCCGTGGGGCTCGCGGAGATGTCGTGGGGCACGGCCCAGTGGGTGTGGACGGCCGGGATCTTCGTGGCGCTGGCCGTGACGGTCGGGTTCTCGTTCCGGCAGGTGCTGGAGCGGGAGGCGTTGCGCAAGTACGTGCCGTGGGTGTTCGGGCTGCTCATGGTCATGTGCACGTACCTGATGCCGATCAGGGACCAGGTCCGCTTCGGGCAGGTGGACATCCTGCTGGTCGCCCTGTGCGTGGCCGACTGTGTGGTCAAGCGGCCCTGGTGGCCTCGCGGGTTCCTGATCGGGCTGGCCACGGCCGTCAAGCTCACTCCCGGCGTCTTTCTGATCTACCTGTTGGTCACGAGGCAGTGGCGGACGTTCTTCATGGCGTCGTTCGTGGCGGCCGTGCTGACGCTGCTGCCGTTCGCGGTGATTCCGCAGGACGCGGCCGACTTCTGGTTCTCGGCGCTGCTCGACCCCGAACGCCTCGGCGCGAACGCGGCCACCACCAACCAGTCGATCCGGGGCATGCTGATCAGGTTGTACCTGCCGGAGCCGCTCACGTCCGCGATCTGGGTGGTGATCGTGGCGGCGGTCGGCTGGTACGGGTTCCGGGGGGCGCGCGACGCGTACCGGGCGAACGACCCCGTCACGGCGGTCGCCCTCGTCGGCCTGATGGCCGTGCTGCTGTCGCCGGTCGCCTGGATCCACCACCTGGCCTGGGTGGTCGTGGTGCTCGCGGCGATCGTCGGCGATGGGCGCGACCGGGTGAGGCTGTGGGTGGCGGCCGGGGTGTGGCTGTACTACGTGGTGCCGGTCCCGTGGTGGGGGGTCTCGCTGAAGGCGGCCGACATTCCGGGGGTGAGCCTGGTGCTGGGGAAGATCGTCCAGAACGGGTTCGGGCTTGGGGCCTTGGCCCTGGTGTGGTTGTTGGTGTCCTGGTTGCCGAAACGGCGGCGACTCGCCTGACCCAGCCATTACCCTCTGTGCCGTGCTCGTTACCACATGGGTGATCGTGGGCGTCGTGGCCGGGGTCAGTGGCGTGATGATCGGCTATTTCGCGCTTCGGCAGGCCAGAGCCACGGTGGAAGACTGCCGGCGCATGCTCTCGCGGCAGATCAGCGAGGGCCGGGGCGACCTCAGGGCCATCAGGGACGTGGCCGTGTGCCGCTACGACGCGCTGTCCGAGATGACCGGGCGGTTGTCGTTCTCGGTGGCGATGATCAACGGACTGGGCGACGGCATCGTCCTGACGTCCATCAACGGGCGGAGCGAGACGCGGACCTACGTACGGGCCGTGGTGGGCGGGAAGGGGCAGCAGCCGCTGTCGCCCGAGGAGGAGCAGGCGGTACGCGCGGCCAGGCTCGGCCTCGGCCCGCAGGTCGCCGCCCCGGTCTCCCAGTCGATCTGAACGGACACGCGGTCGCCGCCGCCCTTCGCGACCGGATCCGGGCGGGAGGCAAGGGGAACGGGCCCGGCTGGGGATACGCCGTCAGGCGAAAGGTCGGCAAGGGCGTCCACCTGCGGATACTCTGTACGCATGCCCAGAGTTGCCTATCTCGGGCCGGAAGGGACCTTCACCGAAGAGGCCCTGCGGCTCCTCGACCCCACTGCCGAGCGGTTGCCCTGCGCCACCGTGAGCGCCGCGCTCAATGCCGCCCGCGCCGGTGACGCCGACGGCGCGGTGGTACCGCTGGAAAACTCCATCGAGGGCGCGATCACCACGACGCTCGACGAGTTCGCCTGGGGCGAGCCGTTGCTGATCAACGCCGAGTTGCTGCTCCCGGTGCAGTTCTCGCTGCTGGCCCGGCCCGGCACCGAGATCCCCCACATCAAGCGGGTCTACACGCATCCCGCGGCCATCACCCAGTGTCGCAACTACATCTCCCGCGAGCTGCCCGACGCCGTCGTGGTGGCCGCCCCCTCGACGGCCGCCGCGGCGCAGGAGGTCTCGCTGCCCGGCTCGCCCTACGACGCCGCCATCGCCGCGCGCATCGCGGGCGAGCACTACGGGCTGGTCGAGCTGGCCGCCGACATCGGCGACAGGTCCGACACGGTGACGAGGTTCGTCAAGGTCGGCCGTCCGGGGCCGCTGCCGCAGGCCACCGGCTCCGACCGCACCACGCTGGTCGTCTTCCTGGCCGACGACCATCCGGGCGCGCTGCTGGAGATGCTGACCGAGTTCTCCGTACGCGGGGTCAACCTGACGCGCATCGAGTCGCGGCCGACCGGCGGGGGCATCGGGCGCTACTTCTTCCACTTCGACTTCGAGGGGCACGTCGCCGACGCGCGGGTCGGGGAGGCCATCGCCGGGCTGCACCGGATCTGTGGCGAGGTGCGCTTCCTCGGCAGCTACCCGCGGGCCGACGGCATCGCGCCGCAGATCAAGCGGGGCACCTCCGATCCGGAGTTCGCGGAGGCGGCCGAGTGGCTGGCGAGGATCCGGGCCGGAAAGGTCTGACGAGGGCCGGAAGGGTCCGACGAGGCCCGAAGGGGCTGACGGGGGCCGGAGGGCTTGACGGGGCCGGAAGGGTCTGACGAAGGCGAGAAAGGTCTGACGAAGGGCTTTCGCGCGAGGCGGCAGGTCCCCCTGTCGGGGCGAGGCGGCCGCCGCCGGAGACCGGCGGGCCGACCTGGTCGACTCCGTGGTAATCCTGGGGCGCTACCCCTCCGCGCGCCGGTAGCCTTTCCTTGTGATTGACCTGCGTACCCTTCGTGAGGACCCCGACCGGCTACGGGCGTCGCAGCGTGCCCGCGGTGAGGACGACTCGATCGTCGACACGCTGCTCGACCTCGACGAGCGCCACCGATCCGCGCTGACCTCGTTCGAGTCTCTGCGCGCAGAGCAGAAGAGCATGGGCAAGTCGGTCTCCAAGGCGCAGGGCGAGGAGAAGGCCGCGCTGCTCCAGCGGGCCAAAGACCTCGCGGCCCAGGTCAAGGCCGCCGAGGCCGAGTCGGAGAAGCTGAGCGCCGCGCTCGACGAGGTGCTCCAGACGGTGCCCAACGTCGTCGAGGAGGGCGCCCCGCCCGGCGGCGAGGACGACTACGTGGTGCTCGAGACGTATGGCGAGCCCCGGGAGTTCGACTTCGAGCCCAAAGACCACCTGGAGCTGGGCGAGGCGCTCGGCGCCATCGACATGGAGCGCGGCGCCAAAGTGTCGGGCTCGCGCTTCTTCTTCCTCAAGGGCGTCGGCGCGCGGCTGCAGCTCGGGCTGCTCAACATGGCGATGCAGCAGGCGATCGAGGCCGGGTTCACCCCGATGATCACGCCGGTGCTCGTCAAGCCGGAGACCATGCAGGGCACCGGTTTCCACGTGGCCCACGACAAGGAGATCTACCGGCTGCCCGAAGACGACCTCTACCTGGTCGGTACCTCGGAGGTGTCGCTGGCGGGCTACCACTCCCAGGAGATCCTGCCCGCCGACGACCTGCCGCTGCGCTACGCGGGCTGGTCGTCGTGCTTCCGCCGCGAGGCGGGTTCGTACGGCAAGGACACCAGGGGCATCATCCGCGTCCACCAGTTCGACAAGGTCGAGATGTTCTCGTACGTGCGTCCGGAAGACGCGCACGAGGAGCACCTGCGCCTGCTCGCCTGGGAGAAGGAGATGCTGACCAAGATCGAGGTGCCCTACCGGATCATCGACACCGCCGCGGGCGACCTCGGCATGTCGGCCGCCCGCAAGTTCGACTGCGAGGCGTGGATCCCCACCCAGGGCCGCTACCGCGAGCTGACCTCGACCTCCAACTGCACCGAGTTCCAGGCGCGCAGGCTGGCCGTCCGTTTCCGCGACAAGGACGGCAAGCCCCGGCACCTGGCCACGCTCAACGGCACGCTCGCCACGACCCGCTGGATCGTGGCGATCCTGGAGAACCACCAGCAGGCCGACGGCTCGGTGGTGGTTCCCGAGGCGTTGCGGCCCTACGTGGGGCTCGACGTGCTCGCGCCGTCGAAGTAGGGGTTCGCGCGGCGGGCGTCGTTCCTGACGGCGACGGCGCTCGCCAGCAGCACGAGAGCGGTCAGCAGCACGGCGAGCGCGGTCGCCAGCCAGTACGAGTCCGGCGTGCCCTCGGCCCACCCCGCGAACGGCAGGTAGGCGCTCGCGTAGACGAGCGGTGCGGTCAGCAGCCCGACGGCGGCGGGCACGGGGCGCGCCCGGCCCGCTACCGCCAGCGCGAAGCACACGGTCGTGCCCGTCAAGACCGCGAGCAGGCCGATGACGTACAGGCCCAACTCCTCGGTGCCGACAAACGGGAAGTCGGGCCCCGTCCCGAGCAGCGGCAGGAGACCGAGGCAGGCGGCCAGCGCGAAACCCGTGTAGGAGCGCGAATACCGGCGCAGTCCCGCCCCGGCCCCGCCGAACAACATGCACGCGGCCAGGAAGACCGCCACGCGCCATTCGCGGTCCACGTCCACCGCGGCGGGCTCGGCCCCCGGCCAGCCCACGTGACGCCACGTGCCGGACGTGTCGCGGACGACGATGCCGTCCAGGCCGTTCGCGACGACCACGACGTGGCCGCCCGGCCGGGCCTGCACGCCGAGTGCCATCGAACGCAGTTCGCCGCGCCGGTCGTGCCGCCTGTTCACCCGCTCCTGGTCGTCAGCCGACAACTGCCACGCCGGACGCCACGTACGGCCGCCGTCGTCCGACTGTTCCACGCCCATCCGGCCCTGGACCACCTGGTAGCACCGCGTGGCGGCCCCGGGCACGCACTGTGCGCTCTGTCCCCGCCTGTCGCGGTCGCCGCTCACCTCCGACCAGGTACTGCCGCCGTCGTCGGAGGCCAGGGCGGTCATGCCGTCCGTCTGGACGTGGATCCGGCCGCCCCGGTCCACCTCCACGGCCTCGGCCGACGGCGGCAGGGGCATGCCGCTCGTGGCGGTGACCGCGAGCACCGCCAGGGGCATCGTCACGACGACCCGCCAGCGGGCCGAGGACGGGTGGCGGAGGCTGTGGCCGCGTACCCACCAGGCGAGGGCCAGGGCCGGCAGCGCCAGGAGGTCCGTAGGATCGGCCAGGACGCGTGACGGGCCCGCGAGGTAGGTCCAGGCATGGGAGGCGGCCTCAGCGCCCGTCTCCGTCGTCTTCACGAGCGTGAAGAGCGCTCCGGTGAGTACGGTCGCCGCCAGATCCGCCCGCCGCCGGCACAGCAGGGCCACCAGCGGGGGCGCGACCACGAGTCCGGCGACGTCGCTGAGCTTGCCCGTCACGAACCCGGGCCAGACCGGCTTGAGCAGGTGGTCGTTCAGCAAGAGCACGAGCACCCCGGCCACGGTCACGGGGTGGCATAACCACGCGTACCTCATATCCAGGTCGATGGCCGGGAGGGTCCGGAGGTTCGAGCTCTCCGTGAGTCGAGTCACACCCGTGACCAACCCGACACCGACTCGCCGAGGGCCGTCGGGCGCCAAGGCGATCGGGGGCACCGCAGAGGGGGGAAAGCAAAAGACCGGAGCCCGCTGGAAGCGAACCCCGGTCTATCTCGCTGCTACAGGTCAGATGGCTCGGACCTGAGAGGCCTGCGGCCCCTTCTGGCCCTGCGTGATCTCGAACTCGACCCGCTGGCCGTCTTCAAGGCTGCGGTAGCCGTTGCCGACGATCTCGGAGAAGTGCACGAACACGTCCGGCGCACCGCCGTCCGGGGCGATGAAGCCGAAGCCCTTCTCGGCGTTGAACCACTTGACGGTTCCCTGAGCCATAAAAGCTCTCCCTCAGGATGTGAATCTATGGGACCCACACCTCGTGGGTCCCGGTGTGTCGTACAGCAAGCACCCGGGGTGGCTCAGACAAAGTCATGCTGGTTTTCACTACGGGATCAGCTAATACAACGCCATCACATCTAACACCATTCTGGCGCGTTGGTGTTCCCGTCCCAACGAAGATTTCTGTCCGGCGGCATCACCGGGCAAACTGGAACCTGTTATGCAGAGCCTTCCCTCGCCGCGTCTTGTGGCCACCGACCTCGACGGCACCGCGCTGCGCACGGACGGAACCGTGTCTCCCCGCACGGTGGCGGCCTTCGGCAAAGTCGAGGAATCGGGGGCCATGCTGGTGTTCGTGACGGGGCGTCCGCCTCGGTGGATGGGCGGTGTGGCGGGTGTCGTACGTCACCACGGGCTCGCGATCTGTGCGAACGGCGCGCTGATCTACGATCTCCATACCGAACGGATAGTGGAATCTCACCTGATCAGCGTCGACGTGCTCGAGGAAGTCGTCGCTCAGCTAAGAGCGAACGTGTCCGAACTCGCATTTTCGGTCGAGTATGAAGCCGGTTTTGCGCATGAGTCAGATTTCCGGCTCGGAGGCTTGGACCGGAACCTGCGAGCGGCCCGGGCCGATTCGCTGACCTCCCGGCCGTGCGCCAAGCTGCTGGCCCTGCACCCGGGCATGGGCGCCGACGAGCTGCAGGCGATCGTGCACGAGCTGGTGGGGCATCTGGTGACCGCCACGCACTCCAGCCGCAGAGGGCTGATCGAGATGAGCGCCCACGGCGTGACGAAGGCGACGGCCCTGGCGGCGCTCGCCGGGCAGCACGAGGTGAAGCCCGCGCAGGCCGTGGCGTTCGGTGACATGCCGAACGACCTGCCCATGCTGAGCTGGGCAGGCACGTCGTACGCGGTCGCCAACGCGCACCCCGACGTGCTGGCCGCGGTCGATCACGTGACCGCGACCAACGACGACGACGGCGTCGCGCTGGTGATCGAGGAGCTCTACAGGTAGGGCCCCTACAGGTCTCTACGGGTAGGGCCCCTACAGGTAGGGCCCCGAGCCGCCGTGCGGACGCTGCGTCTCGTCGCCCGGCACCCCGGGCAGCGCCCTGCGCATCTGCTCAAGCTGGGCACGGGCCGCCATCTGCTGTGCGAACAGCGTGGTCTGGATGCCGTGGAACAACCCTTCGAGCCACCCCACCAACTGGGCGTGCGCGATGCGCAGCTCCGCGTCGCTCGGCGGTGCGCCGTTGTCCTCGGTGAACGGGAGCGAGAGCCGCTCCAGCTCGTCGACCAACTCGGGTGCCAGACCGTCTTCGAGCTCCTTGATGGAGGACTCGTGGATCTCCTTCAACCGCTTGCGGCTGGCCTCGTCGAGGGGAGCCGCGCGGACCTCCTCAAGAAGCTGGCGGATCATGCTGCCGATACGCATCACCTTGGCAGGCTGCTCGACCAGGTTGGTGACCGAGCGATCCTCGTCGCCATTATCGCCCTGACCTTGGAAGTCGGGGCCCACCACCACGATGTGAGGGGTGTTGTTGTCCTCAGCATTCATAACACTCACCGTACTAGCAGGATCTTGCCGACGTGCTCCCCGGAATCCAACATTCGGTGAGCTTCGGCGGCCTCGGACATGGGGACCTCCGCGTACACGACCGGACTCACCGCCCCTGCCCCGATCAGGGGCCAGACGTTGTCCACGACGCTGCGGACGATGACGCCCTTCTCGTCGACGGGACGGGCGCGCAGCGTCGTGGCGTGTATGGCGGCGCGCTTGCCGAGCAGGACGCCCAGGTTCAGCTCGGCCTTGAGCCCGCCCTGCAGCCCGATGATCACCAACCGGCCGCCGGTCTTGAGCGCGCGCACGTTGCCCGCCAGGTATTTCGCGCCCATGATGTCGAGGATGACGTCGGCGTGCGCCTTTTCTGCGAAGTCCTCCTCGCGGTAGTTGATGACCTCGTCAGCGCCCAGCTCTCTGACGCGCTCGCCCTTGGCGGCCGAGCCGACGGTCGTGACGACGTACGAGCCGAGCGCCTTGGCCAGTTGCACCGCGAACGTGCCGATGCCGCTCGCCCCGCCGTGCACCAGCAGCGTCTCGCCCCGGCGCAGCCGCCCGATCATGAAGACGTTGGACCAGACCGTGCAGGCCACCTCGGGCAGCGCGGCGGCCTCGCGCAGCGAGACCCTGTCGGGAACCGGCATGACCTGCTGCCACGGCACCGCTACGCGCTCGGCGTAACCGCCGCCGCCGAGCAGCGCGCACACCTCGTCCCCCGGCTTGAACTGCTCGACGTCCGCCCCGACCTCGGCCACCACGCCGGAGACCTCCAGCCCCGGGTACGGCGAGGCGCCGGGGGGAGGGTCGTAGAATCCTTGCCGTTGCAGGACGTCCGCTCGGTTCACCGCCGAGGCCGTGACGTCGATGAGCACGTCTCCCCGTTCGACGCGTGGTTCCGGCGCCTCGCGCCACTCCAGCACCTCAGGCCCGCCTGGCTTGGCGATCTCAATGGCTCGCATGCGAACCACGGTAGCCGGGCAAAGAAGTTGTGGGTTGCCGGGCTGCGGACGAGCCGATGGCGTTAACCTGCAATGTATTTGCTGCCCCTTTAGACCCACCCGAGGGGGAACACGGTGGCAAGACACGATCGAGAGGAATCTCTCGAGGAGCAGCTCGCCTGGCTCGACGCGATCAAGGAGACGGAGGAGGCCCCCGTCCCTGTCAGCGCCTCCGCTGCTCCGGCCGACGAGCCGGTCGCATCGCCGTACCCCAAGGACCCCTGGCTCCTGGTGCCCCAGCAGCACGAGACGGCGACGCCGCCGCTGTTCCGCGCGGCGGTCGACACCGTGTACGGCCCAGCGGCGGCCGAGGGCGTCCCCCAGAGCGAGAGCGAGGCGGGGGAGTGGCTCGGCAGTGCCGGCATCAAGGAGGAGCCCGCGACCCCGGCCACGCCGAGCGCGGACGATCCGTTCCACGCGCCGCTGAAGCCGCTGCCGCGACCCGACGACACCGACACGTACGCGTTGCCGCTCACGTCGCCCGAGTCGGCGGAGGAGACGGCGTGGCTGTCGCCGTCCGACTGGCCGGGGCCGGGCCGGGACCAGGGGCGGCAGGCGGAGGGCGACCGGCCGTCCGCCGGTGAGCCCGCGCGGCCGGAGGCGGAGCCGGAGCCGGTCTCCGCCGAGGAGCAGCCCGCACCACCCGCGCCCGCACCACCCGCGCCCGCGCCCCGCGCCGAGGAAGAGCCGGTCAAGGAGGAGCGGGTCGCCTGGGCCGACACCCAGCCGGGCAACGAGCGCCCGGCCTGGGCCGACGCCGAGCCGCAGGCCACCGCCTCGGCTACCGGGTCCACCGCGTCGGCTACCGGGTCCACCGTGTCGGCTACCGGGTCCGCCTCGGAGTCTCTGGACGCGCCGGAGACCCGCCCGCACCTCGACCGCCCCCAGCGGTCCGTCGAGGCGTCGGAGACGATGCCGCGTACCGACCGCCCGCTGTGGAGCGATCCGGAGACGCGCGCCGAGGAGCAGTCGCAGGACAGCGCTGCGCAGTGGCCGCAGCAGCCGTCCGAGCGTCCGCAGTGGCTGGAGCAGGAGTCCGAGCGTCCGCAGTGGCTGGAGCAGGAGTCCGAGCGCGCTCAGTGGCTGGAGCAGGACTCGCGCCCCTCGTGGCCGGAGCCGGAGCGTCCGCAGTGGACCGAACAGCCCGAACGGCCCTCGTGGAGCGAGCCCCCGCCGCGGGCCGAGGAGCCCGAGCAGCCGCCGCAGTGGAACGAGCAGCCGGAGCCCCCGCAATGGGCGGAGCCGGCCGAGCCGGAGCGTTCGCAGCGCGGCGAGCAACCCGAATGGCGGCCCGCCGAGCGGGAGATCCCGCCGACGCCGCCGCGCCGCAGCCCGGCCCCCACCCCGGTGTTCACCGTCCAGCCCAGGCCACCGGTGACCGGACGCCCGACCGCCGAGAGCCTCGACCCGGAGTCCCTGCTTCGCGGCCGGCGCAACGCGCCCTCCAAAGGCTGGCGCCGGGTGGTGTACAAGGCGTCCGGCGGGTGGATCAAGCCGGGCGAGCCGCCGGAGGTGCGCCGCCGCCGCGAGCTGATCACCAGGGCCCGCACCCCCGTCACCGCCGGGCACCACCGGGTGGCCGTGCTGAGCCTGAAGGGCGGCGTGGGCAAGACCACGACCACGGTCGGCCTCGGCGCCACCCTGGCCCAGATGCGCGGTGACCGCGTCATCGCCGTCGACGCCAACCCCGATCGGGGCACGCTGTCCGACAAGCTCGTCCTGGAGACCTCGGCCACCGTGCGCGACCTGCTCAACGAGCGTGACCAGGTCAAGCGCTACGTCGACATCAGGGCGTTCACCTCGCAGGCGCCCTCGCGGCTGGAGGTGCTGGCCTCCGACCGCGACCCCTCGGTCTCCGAGGCGTTCAGCGGCGCCGACTACCAGGCCGTCTCCCAGGTGCTGGAGAACTTCTACTCGATCTGCATCACCGACTGCGGCACCGGGCTGCTGCACTCGGCCATGGGCGGCGTGCTCGGGCTGGCCGACCAGATCGTGCTGGTCAGCTCCCCGTCGGTCGACGGCGCCAGGGCGGCCTCCGCGACGCTCGACTGGCTGGAGGCGCACCACCACGGCGACCTGGTGAAGAACGCGACCGTGGTGTTGTGCAGCGTCAGGCCCCGGTCGAAGTCGGCGGTGGACATCAAGAAGCTGGAGGCCCACTTCGCCGCCAGGTGCCGGGCGGTCATCCGGGTGCCGTACGACCCGCACCTGGAGGAGGGGGCCGAGATCGACCTCGACCGGCTCCAGGAGGCGACCAGAGACGCGTACCTCCAGCTCGCCGCCTGCGTGGGCGAGGGGTTCGCGGGCGTCCGCGAGTGAGTCACGCGCCGGCGGACCGGCGCGCGGTGAGCACTTCCGCACCGCACGCCGGGACGCCTCAGGCGGCGGGCACCTCGTTCACCAGCCGGGAGGTCCACGGGCACCACACGAGGCCGGGCAGGAACGCGCCGCCCGCCTCGTCGAGGTGCTCCTCGACGTACGGGATGGTCGCGTCGCACACCTCGATGGCCATGTCGAAGAAGTCGACGGTGTCCGGCCGGTAGTGGTAGCTCCAGCGGGGGTTGTAGGGGGCGGTCCGCTTCAGGATCCGGCCGACGACGTGGGGCCGCGCACGGGTCTCACCGCTGATCAGGTCACGGGCGTGCTGGATCTTGTCGGGGTCGCGGAGCTCGATCACGAAGCGCTCGCGCGTGATGTCCTCCATCGTGAAGTACGCCACGGGGGCGGCCTGCCGCACCGTGCCGGTCGCCGTCGCAGGCCCGGCGGCGGTCAGCACGGCGAGGGCCGCCGCGAACGAGACGCTGAACTTACGGGTGATGTCTGACATTGGTTCCCTCCGAGGTCGGGGGCTGAGGGACTCAACCCGTCGCCACGGAAAGTATCGGCGCGACTACACACAGTGAAATAGCGTGCGGGCCACAGGACCCTGCCCGAACCCGGGGACAGGACGCTCAAGTGACGCTCACCGGGGCTCGCGACGGCCCCGGGAGGGTGGCGGAGGGTGTGGGATTCGAACCCCGCACACTTACCCTGGTTGAACTCTTGGAACCGGAC
>NZ_BAAAZP010000240.1:0-21598 GCF_039536965.1 Nonomuraea antimicrobica
TCCGGCCTTACGGCTCTTCAGAAGCCCTGAAGCGTAGCGGAGGGTGTGGGATTCGAACCCACGAGGCCATCGCTGACCTGGCCGCTTTCAAGGCGGCTGCACTCGTCCACTATGCGAACCCTCCTGTGCGGAAACCACGATAGCGGCTGTGGTGACAGGGGTGTAAGTTCAGGCGGTGGCGGATCTCGACGTCGAGGCGCGGCACGGAGATCGTGACACGGTCGTGCGCCTCCACGGTGACCGCGACGAGCTCACGGCTGACGGGCCTCCAAGCCCACCACCGAACTCTGACGGCGACCAGAAGGTGGCCTCAGCCGCCGAGCTGTGACAGCAGCCACTTCGGGCCCACGGTCTCGGCGCCCAGCGCGTGCACCCGTTCCCGAAGCCCTCGGTCCGCCGTGACGACCAGCACCCGTTCCCACGGCTTGGCCCGGCGTACGACGTCGACGATCGCGTCGTCGCCGCTCCCCGTCGCCGCCACCACCTGGATCCCCGGTACGGCGGGCGCGCTCTTGGCCGCCCCCTCCACGACCGCGACCACCCGCGGATACCATTGGGCCAGCACCGGATGCGTCAGCCGCAGCCCCGACACCTCCCGCAGCAGCCGGGTCGCCGCACCCAGCCGGTCGTTCCACCAGCCGCGCTCGGCCCGCGCGCCGACGATGTTGGCGACGTCGAGCACGACGGTCTCGGGCCTGATCGCGACCTGGATCTCGCTCCACGTGGCGGCGAAGCCGGGATGCAGCCTGCGCGCGGTCACCTCGGGCAGGGGCAGCCAGCGCAGTTCGCTGCTCTCGGCGTTGGCCGGCGTGGCGGCCAGCAGCTCGGACGACTCGGCGATCACGGTCTCGAACGCCCACCCGCCGTGGTCGTCGAGGTAGACCCCCTGCACCCGGAGCCCTTCCGCGCCGAGCGCCGCCTCCTCGTGGGCCTCGCGCAGCGCGCTGGTGACGGCGTCCTCGTGGCTGTCGCGTGCTCCGCCGGGCAACCCCCAGGTGCCGCCGTGGTGGCTCCACCAGGAGCGCTTCTGCATCAGCACGTACGGGACGCCGCCCTCGTCATGGTGCACGAGGAGGAGCCCGGAGGCGCCGTGGACGCCCCAGTGCCGGTGGCCTTGGGAACACGCGGCCCAGCCGTCGCCGTCCTTCGCCGTCATGAGGGGATTGTCTCAGCCTCCGCCCTTGGAGAAATGCTGGTAGTCCTTGGTGCCCGACCAGTAGCCGCCCCATTCCCAGCCGACCTGCGCGAAGGCCCTGACGACCCTGTCGCCGGGATTAATCACACCTTTCCCGTCAGTTGGGCGCTTAGTGAACTTCTTGGCATTCTGGTGTGCTGTGCCACCGTTTGCAGTGACATATGGGTTCTCACGGGGATTGATGTCTATTGCTTCCCCATAGGCGTGATTGGACCAATTGCTTGACCCGGTTGCCGGGCGGCAGTTGAAGGCCGAGGTGTTGTCGACGTCGATCGAGTCGTAGTCATCGCCCTTGTACGCGTCCACCAGCTTCATCTGCTTGATGGGCCAGCGCCAGTCGTACAGCTTCTTGAAGACCGTCTCGATGTCGTCGGTGACCGTCTTGCGCACGACCAGCTCACCGGTGTGCGGCTTGTCGTCGAACCCCCAGTACGTCAGCGTGACCAGCCGAAGATCCTGGTACGGCACCGGGCAGCCAGGACGCCACGAGTACGGGAGTTGATCGCGGGAGACCCGCGAGACCTTCGAGCTGAACTCGGGCGGCGCGGTCGGGCTCGGCGACGCCGTGCTCGGCTCGGCCGTGGCCTGCGCGGATGCGGACGATTCCGGGGTCTCATGGCTTCGGGGCGAGGCGTTGCCGGGCGCGGGCGAGGCCACCGGCTTCCCCGCGCACGAAACGGACGCGAGCACCACGAACGCCATGGCGGCAGCACGTTTCATCTAGCCACCATATGCGACGTCTGGCCAGGTCAGGGCACTATCAGCACGGTCCGGCGGGCCCGTTTCGCCAGTTTCGCCGCCACCGATGCCCGCCACGTGGACCGCGAGCGGCCTACCACGATGGCGTCGGCCATGTACGAGCTGGCCAGCGTCTCCAGCTCGCGGGCCGCGTCCCCGCGCAGGCTCACGAACTGCCAGGGGATCCCTGAGCCGCGCAGTTCGTCCCTGAGGTCCTCGGCCAGGTCGTTCGCCGAGTCGGGGATGATCGGCGACCCGGCGAAGAACCACAGCGTGGCGGTGTTGAGCGACTCCACGAAGGCGATGAGCAGGGCGGCGTCGTCCCGTCGGGCGAGCCCGGTCGCGTACGCGAGCGCGTTGCGACTCGGGTCCGACCCGTCGAAGCCCACCACGAGGAGGCCGACGCCGTCCTTGCCGATTTCGAACTGCCCGGCGGGGAGTCGGCCTGCCACCGGCTCCCACTGCGGGTCTGCGCCACTGCCGAACACGGCATGCTCGCGTCAGGCGTCGGCGTGCTTGCCGCGTTGGGCCAGTTCGCGCAGGGCGTCGGCCGCGTAGACGACGAGGGAGACGAACGAGAGCGCGGCGATCGTGCCGCCGAGCCACAGGTCGTTGATCGTCGCGTCCACGTACGCCGCGCCCCGCGGCTGGTAGCCGACCGCGAACGGCGCCGCGACCAGCCACAGGCCGCCGAGGAACAACAGGACCAGGGCCGAGACGCCCACTTTGGCCTTCATCGGTTCTCCTCCACTCCTACCAGGGAAGCCATGCCGTTCTGCCGGTGTTCGCCACCGGGACGTGAGCGGCTGGTCAGGTCCTCGCGCAGGGCCTCGACGAGCGGCGCCAGCAGGCTGGCCAGCTCGGCGGAGGACGCCTGCGGCGCGGCCGGCACGGGCTCGGGCTCCGGCTCGGTCTGACGCGGCTTGGGCACCACCAGGCCCCGCTCCACCAGGTCGTCCCGGATGGCCAGCACGAACGCGATCACGCCCACGAGCGCCACGACCGTCACGCCCAGACCGGTGAAGAACTCGGAGAGGGTGGTGTTCGTCCAGTCGGCGTCCTCCGGCTGGGTGCCGAGGGCGAAGGGCGCGATCATCAGCCACAGCCCGGCCAGAACGCCCAGGGCCGCGGCGACGGCGCTCACGAACTTGCGAATCATTGCGAGATTCCTCCTGTTACGAGGTCTTTCTGTGGTGGCGTCGCCTGCGCGATGAGGGCGCGCGAGGTGGGCCGCAGCACGTCGTGCACGACCGAGCGGGCACGTTCGCGCTCGGTGCGTTCGTCCGGTGGTGCCATCCTGGCGACGGCGCTGAGCAGGGCGGAGCGTTCGCCGTTCACCCGCTCGATGCGCTGCGAGACGAGTTCCAGCAGCAGTCCGGCCAGGACGAGGTCGTCCTTGCTGAGCGGCTGGGCCGCCGGGGCCGCCGGGGTGGTCGCACCGCGCAGCGGCAGTTCCTTGAGGAAGAGCGTGGCCACGAAGCCCAGCAGCGCGATGGGCACGCCCACCAGGAACACGGTCTCCAGACCGCGCGTGAACGCCTCCAGCACGATGTTCTTGATCGGCTCGGGCAGTTGCTGGATGGCGGCGGGGCTGCCGAGCTTGACGTCCGAGCCGCCGGGCACGCTGATGTTCGCGGCCTGGAGCATCTGGGCCATCTCGTCCTTGAGCCGGTTCGTCAGGATCGCGCCGAACGCGGCCACGCCGACGGCGCCGCCCAGCGACCGGAAGAACGAGACGCCCGACGTGGTCGAGGCCATGTCACGCGGCTCGGAGCCGTTCTGGGCGGCCAGGATGAGCATCTGCATGGACAGGCCCAGCCCGATGCCCAGCACCGCCACGTCGAACCCGATGAGCCACTCGCTGGAGTCCACGTGCAGCTTGGAGAGCAGGAACAGCCCGGCGGCCACGATGAGCAGGCCCGCCACCGGGAAGACCTTCCACCTGCCGGTCTGGGTGACGATCTTCCCGGAGATCACCCCGGCCAGGAACAGCGCCACCACCATGGGCAGCGTCATCAGCCCCGAGTTGGTCGGGCTGAGCCCCTTGACGATCTGCAGGTACTGCGGCAGGTAGATCATCGCGCCGAACATCGCCATGCCGACGAACAGCGAGGCGAGGCTGGTGAGCACGAACGTACGGTTGCGGAACAGCCGCGGCGGCAGGATCGGGTTACGCGCGGTCCGCTCCGACAGCACCGCCAGCGCCAGCATGAGCAGGGCCAGCGCGGCCAGCAGGTAGGTCCAGACCGAGTTCCACTCGAACTCGGTGCCGCCCAAGGTCAGCAGCAGCATGAGCGCGCTCGCGCTGGCGGTGATCGTCGTGGCGCCCCAGATGTCGATCGAGGTGCTGCGCTTGACCTTCGGCAGCTTCAGCACCTTCTGGATCACGACGAACGAGACCAGGGCGAACGGCACGACCACGTAGAAGCACCACCGCCAGCCCAGCCAGTCGGCGTCCACGATGAACCCGCCGAGCAGCGGCCCCGCGACGGTGGAGATCCCGAAGACCGCTCCCATGTAGCCGGAGTAGCGGCCGCGCTCGCGCGGGGAGACGATGTCCCCCAGGATCACCTGCGCGAGAGCCGACAAACCGCCCACACCAAGGCCCTGTATGGCCCGCGCCGCGATGAGCTGCCCCATGTTCTGGGACAGACCGGCCACCACCGAGGCCGCGACGAACAGTCCCAGGGCGGTCTGGAAGAGCAGCTTGCGCCCGAACAGGTCGGACAGCTTGCCCCACAACGGCGTGGACACCGTCATCGTCAGCATGGTCGCGCTCGCGACCCATGAGTACTGGTCCTGACCGCCTAGCTCCCCCACGATCGTCGGCAGCGCGGTGCCCACCACAGAGGTCGAGATCATCGACGTGAGCATCGCGAGCATGAGCCCGGACATGACCTCGAGGATTTCGCGGTGGGAGTAGTGCCGCTTCGCGGGGGATGCGGCCGGCGCCTGGGCTACCAAGACGACACCCCATCCCCTTGTTGCAGATTGACCCGGATTTTGACGCAAATTGAGTATACGCATGTTTACTAGCCGCGCGGCAAGTGGGGTGTTCGTTGAGTAGAGTGCGGGCATGAGTCCCCAGGTGACTGAGGCCAGGCCGCGAGACCGTGAGGCCACCCGGGAGCGGATCCTGCGCGCGGCACGCACCCTGTTCGGAGAGCAGGGATACGAGCGGGTGACGGTCCGCATGATCGCGGCGGCGGCGGAGGCGAACATCGCGCTGGTCGGCCGCTACTTCGGGTCGAAGGCGGGGCTGTTCGGCGCGGTCCTTCAGGGCGAGCCGACCATCAGCGCCCTGTTCGAGGGCGGGACGGAGGGGCTGCCCAGGCGGCTGGCCGAATACGCGGCCGAGCGCATGCAGCACCCGCCCGACAGCCCGATCCTGCGCACGCTCGAACGTTCCGCGGGCCACCCGGAGGTGCAGGCGGTGGCCAGGGAGCGGCTGATCGCGGCGGTGCTCAACCCGCTGGAGGCCAGGCTCGCCGGTCCCGACGCGCACGCGCGGGCGCGCATGGCCGTGGCCGTCTTCCTCGGCATCGGCGCCATGCGCCGCCGGGTCGGCCCCGAGGCTCCCACGGCCGCCGACGTCGATCGGCTGACCGTCGTGTTCGAGGCGTGCCTGGCTGAAAGTTTCACCCCCGCGAGCCTGTCCGACCTGCGGTGACACCGTAGGGATCGGGTCGGGGTCTTGGTCTGGTCCGGGCCGCCCGCCTACGATCCTGAGTGCTGGTGGGAGCGCTCCCACACGACGGACGGAGTGAATTCCATGTCTCGCAGCAGGCCCGTGTCGGCGGTGCTCCTCACGACGGCCGCCCTGGCCGTGGCGGGGGCGGCCGTCGTCACCTCCGCCACCGCCCAGGCCGCGGACTCCGCTTTCTACGTGGATCCGCAGACCAACGCCGCCAAATGGGTGGCCGCCAACCCCAACGACAGCCGCACCTCCGTGATCAGGGACCGGATCGCCGCCGTGCCACAGGGGCGCTGGTTCGCCACCTACAACCCCGCGACCGTGCGCGGCCAGGTGGACGCGTACGTCGGCGCCGCCGCCGCGGCCGGCAAGATCCCGATCATGGCCGTATACGCCATGCCGAACCGCGACTGCGGCGGCCCCAGCGCCGGCGGCGCCCCCGACCACACCGCCTACCGCGCCTGGATCGACGAGATCGCGGCCGGGCTCGGCGGCCGGCCCGCCACCGTCGTCCTAGAGCCGGACGCGCTGGCGATCATGACGAACTGCATGAACGCCTCCGAGCAGGCCCAGGTGAAGGCGTCCATGGCCTACGCCGGCAAACGGCTCAAGGGGACGTCGTCGCAGGTCAAGGTGTACTTCGACATCGGGCACGACGGCTGGCTGAGCGCGTCGGAGTCGGCCTCCCGGCTGACCGGCGCGGACGTGGCCAACAGCGCCGACGGCATCGCGGTCAACACCTCCAACTACCGTTCGACGCCGGGGCTGGTGTCGTACGCGAAGAGCGTCATCGCGGCGACCGGGGTGTCCAGGCTGAAGGCGGTCATCGACACCAGCCGCAACGGCAACGGCCCGGCCGGCAGCGAGTGGTGCGACCCGGCCGGCCGCGCCACCGGCATCTGGAGCACCACGAACACGGGCGACTCCGCGATCGACGCCTACCTCTGGGTCAAGCCGCCGGGCGAGGCCGACGGGTGCATCGCGGGGGCGGGACAGTTCGTGCCGCAGCGGGCGTACGACCTGGCCGTGGCCGCGCCACCGCCCACCGGAACACCCACTGTCACACCCACCGTGACGCCGACCGTGACGCCGACGACGGGGCCGAGGGGCTGCACGGCCGCGTACAAGGTGACGAGCCAGTGGAACAACGGCTTCCAGGCCGAGGTCACCGTGACGAACACCGGCACGTCCGCGACGAGCGGGTGGAAGGTCGGCTGGACGCTCCCGAGCGGGCAGACGATCTCCCAGCTCTGGAACGGCACCCTGTCCGGCACCACCGGCGCCGTCACCGTCACCAACCTCACCTGGAACGGCGCCCTGGCCGCGGGCGCGAGCACCACGTTCGGCTTCCTGGCCGGCCAGACCGGTCAGAACGGCACCCCGCCCGCCCTCACCTGCACCGTCTCCTGAGCCCTCGCGGCGCACGCCTCCCGAGCCCTCGCGCCACACTCGCGGGGGCCCGGCCATGAAATAACGCGAGATTCGCGGGCGTTGTCCACAGCCAGGTCGACCCGCTCTGCGAAAGGCGCGTACTCATGGCTCTGCCGCTGTCCATCCTTGATCTGGCGCACATCGGCGAGGGCGAGACGGCGGCCGACAGCTTCACCGCCAGCGTCGCCCTCGCCCAGCGGGCCGAAGAGCTGGGATACCGGCGCGTCTGGTACGCCGAGCACCACAACATGGACAGCATCGCCTCCTCCGCCACCAGCGTCCTCATCGCTCACGTGGCCGCCCACACCCGGACGATCCGCCTCGGAGCGGGCGGCGTCATGCTGCCCAACCACTCCCCGCTGACCATCGCCGAGCAGTTCGGCACGCTGGAGACGCTCCACCCCGGCCGCATCGACCTCGGGCTCGGCCGGGCCCCCGGCAGCGACCAGCAGACGATGCGGGCCCTGCGCCGTACGCCCTCCTCGGCGGACTCGTTCCCGCAGGACGTGCTGGAGCTGCAGGGCTACCTGTCGGGCGAGACCCGCATCCCTGGCGTGCACGCCACGCCGGGCAAGGGCACGAACGTGCCGCTGTACATCCTCGGGTCCTCCCTGTTCGGGGCGCAGCTCGCCGCCATGCTCGGACTCCCGTACGCGTTCGCCTCGCACTTCGCGCCCACCGCGCTGGAGGAGGCCGTCGCGCTCTACCGGCGGGACTTCCAGCCGTCGGCCCAGCTCGACCGGCCGTACGTGATCGCCGCGCTCAACGTGATCGCGGCCGAGACCACGGAGGAGGCCGAGGAACAGTTCCTGGACTCGAAGCGGCTCAGGGTGAGCCGGTTCCTCGGGCGGGGGCGGTCGTTCACGACCGAGGAGGCCGACATGATCCTCGAGTCGCCGGCCGGGCAGCAGATCGTGCAGATGGCCAAATACTCGGCCGTCGGGGACCGGGGTGAGGTGAAGGCGTACGTCGACCGGTTCGCCGAGCACGCGGGGGCCGACGAGCTGATCGTGGCGTTCTCGGCGGTGGACAGGAAGGCGTGGATGCGCTCGGCCGAACTGCTGGCCGAGGTGTACCTGGGTTGACCCGAGAGGGCTGACCCGAGGGGCCGCCGCCGTCGGGGTAGTACGGCGGCGGCCCGGGTTCTCAGTCGGCGACGAGCCGGGCCCTGAGCCCGTCGCGCTCGCGCTGCCGCCGGACCACGTACGTGCCCGGCGCGCATCCCGAGCCCCCGTGCTCGGGGTGCAGCAGGTAGACGGGGGCCGACGCGGCGAACACGCCGATGGCCAGCCCGTGCGCGTCCCGTACGCGCGTGCTCCAGCGGCAGCTCCCCGGCTCGGCGACGAGCGTGTGCGGGTGGCCGCCGGCCGCGCCGCGCAGCAGTTCGACGCCCTCGGGAGGCACGTCCTGCCAGCGCGGCTCGTCCCAGAGGCGCACGTCCTCGGCGACGACGGGGAGCGGGATGACGATCAGGTCGCCCTGGGCCTGGAGGCCGTCGACGACGGGGATGCGTACCGACCGGTCGAGGTGGTCGAGCACGGACAGTCCAGTTCGCAGGGAAAGGGAATCGAGCGTCATGGTCATGGTGATCACCTCAGGTTCTGCGGAGGAGTAGGGAGTACTGCTCGCCGGACAGCCCGTACGTCCAACCGGCGGCGGCGAGCGGATCGTCGAGGTGGCCGGGCACGGTCAGCCCGTACCGGCGGCGGTGGCCGTCGCGCTCGACGGACCCGTTCACCGCGAGGAGCACCCGCGGGCCCTCGGGCAGGTCGTAGAGGCGCAGCTCGCAGCCGGGGTTGCCGGGGTCGGGCGCGGCGCCGACCAGCCACAGACCGGCCTGCTCGATGTACGCCTCCCAGCCCAGGCGCTCGATCGCGCACCGCCTGACCTCGACGTTGACCTCGTCCGCGATGCGCTGGACGGTGGGCTGGTCGATCGCCCATGACGGCACCGTGGTCCCGTGCCAGGCGTACTCGGCCCACCCGTCCGCGTACCGCACGGCGGGGGCGGTCGAGTGGTGCAGCCGTACCTCGCCGTTGTTCTCGGCCACCTCCGTGTGCAGGGCCACGGGCCGCTCGGAGACGACGCACACGTGCTCTCCCGGCCACCACCAGTGGCAGGACGCGGCCACGGCGGTCCACAGGTCGAACTGCCGTCGTTGCTCGTCGTCGAGCACCACGCCGGCGACGTCACGCAGGGCGGCGCGGTAGGCGGTCTGGGAGACGTTCAGGACGTCGTACCACTTGGGCGACCTGGACCGGCGGAAGCCCCAACTGTGGGCCCGCCGGACCGGCGGGAGAAGACAACGGCTGACGGAGCCCTGGAGCGAGAACAGCACCTCCCGGCGGATGAGCCGGTCGATCGGTAGCTGCGCAGGCCGTACCTTGGCGTCGATGCTGCCGTAGAGGCGGTTCTGGCAGGTGGCGAACCGGGCGGGCAGCGGCCAGTCGTCCACCCGCCCGACGCTCTCGGAGGCCCGCATTCCCGGGGGAACGGTCTCCAGTGCCGCCAACGGCGACGCGACCCAGTGAAAACGCGGTGGTGACAGCCCGATCAGGCGGTAGAGATCGGAGATTGCGGCCTCTGCGGCCGGATGGTCGGCGGGCAGCGTCGAGAGCGCTCGGCCCAGCCAGTGTGCTCGGATCGCGGCAGCTTCCCGCTGCACGTGATCGCTCACCGTACGAGGGCGGTGGCGCCCTCCCTTCGCATGATCATGCGGAAATGGTGACAGACGGGGCGGCGCGTGTCCACCCCGCCGTCATTCCGTGACGGGGGCGAGCGGGCGGGTTAGTTTGCTCGCATGCCTCCATTACCTCTTTCGGCATTGCCTGTCCCGGCGGGAGCGGCGGGACCCCGGCGTAAGATCGCGCGGTTGTCCATCTGCCTGTCCCTCGTGATCGCCGGGTCGTGGCCCGGGATCGGCTCGTCGATCGCGTACGCGTCGGATTCCCGCACGTCCTCCGCCAACCCCGTCATCGTCTGGGACAGGAACGCCGAGACCGCCATCTGGGACGTCGCCCGCCAGCAACCACAGGTGCAGGCCCGCAGCTTCGCCATGGTGCACGGAGCCGTCTACGACGCGGTGAACGCGATCGCCGGAGCCCCCTACCAGCCGTACCTCGTCGCACCGGCCGCCGACGGGAGCGAGTCGACGGACGCGGCCGTCGCCACCGCCGCCTACCGCGTGCTGAGGTCGCTCTTCCCCGACCAGGAGCCGAGGCTGACGGCGCAGTACGACCAGGCGCTGACCGCGATCCCCGACGGGCGGAGCAAGCAGCGCGGCATCGCCGTGGGCTCCCGGACGGCCGACGCGATGATCACCGCCAGGGAGAACGACGGTGCCTTCGGCGACCAGACCTGGCCCGTCGGCACCCGGCCAGGTCAGTGGCGTCCGACGCCGCCCACGTACGCCTCGGACGGGGCCTGGGTGGCGAGCCTCAAGCCGTTCCTGATCCCCAGCGCGTCCATGTTCCGCACCTCCGGCCCGCCGGCGCTCACCAGCAAGCGCTACGCCCGCGACTTCAACGAGGTCAAGACGGTCGGCGCGGCGAACAGCACGGTCAGGACCGCCGACCAGACCCAGGCCGCGATCTGGTGGCACGACCGGCACCTGGCCGAGTGGGAGATCAAGCGCCAGCTCGTGACCACCCAGCGCCTGAACACGCTGCGAACCGCGCGGATGTTCGTGATGGTGGGCATGGCCGAGGCCGACGCCACCATCGCCTGCTACAACGAGAAGGCCGCGTGGAGCTTCTGGCGCCCGGTCAGCGCGATCCAGCTCGCCGACACCGACGGCAACCCGGAGACGGCGGCCGACCCCGGCTGGACGCCGCTGCTAGTCACCCCGCCGCACCCCGACTACACCTCCGGGCACACCTGCTTCACCGGGGCCAGCATGTCGGCGTTGCAGCACTTCTTCGGGCGCGACGACCTCCCCTTCAGCGGCTACAGCGCCGACTCGGGCACCACCCGGCACTTCCGCAGCTTCTCCGAGGCGATCGACGAGGTCGTGAACGCCCGCGTGTGGGGCGGCATCCACACGCGCACGGCCGACGTGGCAGGCGCCAAGATCGGCCGGCAGGTGACCGACTACATGGTCACCCACCACTTCAAGAGAAAGGGTCACTGACTCCGGAGCGCCTGGCCGGGGCCGTGACGCAGGAACGATCGCGGGTCAACCGCGGGGCCGACGGGCGGGCGGTGTGATGCGCACCCGCTCGTCCTGGGGCCGGGTGTCGATGTCGTCGAGCTGCTCGCGGATCGTCGTGCGCAGCTCGTCGTAGTCGTCGAAGCGGTGGTCGTGGAACAGGGTGTAGCCCGTCCACATCAGGTTGGCGCAGACCCGGGCCGGCACCCGGCCGGTCGCCGCGCCCATGCCGACCAGCGCCACCGACTCGATGGCGCCGGGCTCCAGCTCGTTGTGCACGTGAATGGCCTGGAACGCGGCGGCGCAGGCCAGCGCCACGTTGAGCGTCTGGCTGACGTTTTCCGCCGACTCGACCATGGTCGGCGTCGAGATCAGGTATTTCGGGTTGGTCGCCCCGGACCGTACGCACACCGCGCTGCCCACCGGCAGCGACCCGTCGAACCGGTCGCGGATCGCCCGCTGGACGCGTAGCTGGATCCCCGCGCCGAGGTGCCGCTTGACGGCCGCGTCGACCCCGCCGTTCATGAGCCCGCGCGAGTTGGTGGGGCTGACCCAGGCGTCCACCTGCTGGCCGAGGATCGACCCCTTGTGGATCTCCACCTCGGGGGTGTCGGCGAACGCGGCCAGCCACTCGTGCACGACCTTGTCGTTGGTGTCGACCAGGACCACCTTGAGCGGCGATTTCTTGACGGTCATGACGTACTCCGGAGTCGGGGGTGGGCGTTTCCAGCGGACCCGAACCTATCGCTCCGTACCGACAAACTGATCTCGGGCGAACTCGCGTCCGAGATCAACACGCGGCACAATGCCGTCATTTCATCCCTTGATCCCTCATGCCGACACCGGCACGCGACGCCAATCCGGAGCCCACGATGAGCGACGTCAACACCACCCCCGCCGCGCCCGACCCGAACGACCCGCTGGCCCTGGCCGAGCTCTTCAACGGCGGTGGCGAGCCATGGCTGCCGTTGCTGAAACCGGTGATCGAAGCACAGCCGGACGCGGCCACGTTCATCGGCCCCGGACGCGGCCCGCAGGTCGTCCCCGTCCGCGAGCTGACCTTCCAGGCGCTCAAGCCCAACCCGCCGCACAAGTGGAAGGTGGTCGTCTTCGGACAGAACCCCTACCCGCGGGCCGAGAGCGCCACCGGCATCGCCATGTTCGACAACACCTTCCACGACTGGGCCGACAGCAAGTTCGGCAAGGTGATCTCCATCCGCTGCATCATCAAGGCGGCGGCGATGTGGAAGCACGGCATCCCCAAGAAGACGCCGATCGCCACGATCCGCGCGCTGCTGAAGGAACACGACACCGTGCAGCCGCCGGAGTGGTTCCAGGCGATGCTCACCCAGGGCGTACTGCTCCTGAACGCGGCACTCACCGCCAGCGCCGACGGGGCGATGCCCACCGAGCAGCACACCGCGTTCTGGCGGCCGGTCGTCGAACGGCTCGTCGAGGAGATCCTCAGAGCCAAGCAGGACGCCGAGGACGAGCAGGACAAGGGCGTCGTCTTCGCGTGGTGGGGCGCGCACGCGCGCAGCCTGAAGGAGGTCGTGCTCCGGATCCAGCGCAAGTACCCCGACGTGGACGTCCGGCACATCGACCACGCCAACCCCGCCGCACAGGGCGACCTCTTCTGCGACGGCACCCACTTCGCCGACGTGAACGAGGCACTCAGGACGCTCGGCGCCGACGAGATCGACTGGCTGCCCGCCAAAGGATGGAACGAGGCCACCGCCGAGACCGGCACGGCCGACCGCATGGGGGCGTTCATCACCTCGACCATGGAGCTGCACAAGCTCTACCTCGAACGGCTCGCCAGCGTCAAGGACGAAGGGCTCGAACTGCCGGCCATCACCGGTGTGTTCGACACCCCGCTCATGGACTTCCGCGAGGCCGTCTCCCCGGTCGCCGGGCTGCTGTCGGGGCTCGACTGGCACCTGGAGCAGTCGTACCGGTTCGGTGAGAAGCAGGTGGGCGGCTCCGACGGGCTGTCCACCGACGAGATCGCGGCCCTCTACCTCTACACCTGCGAATCGGCCTTCTACCGGCAGATCAACGCGACCCTGCGCAACCCGGACCGTACGCGGATCGTCCCGTACCTGCCGTACCTGCGGCTGTTGTTCTCGGCCGTGTCCCGCCTGCCCGCGCGTACGGCGCCGCTGTGGCGCGGGGTGTCGCTGGACCTACGCACCCAGTACCCGCTCGGCCGGACGGTGACCTGGTGGGGCGTGTCCTCGTGCACGTCGAAGCTCGGGGTGGCCCAGGCGTTCCTCGGCCGCCGCGGCAAGCGCACCCTCTTCGAGGTGCACCCGGTACGCGCGGTCGGCATCCGGAGCTTCTCGGCGTTCACGGGGGAGGAGGAGTACATCCTGGCGCCGGGCACGCAACTGAAGGTGACCGACGTACGGGCGGAGCGCGGCGGCCTGTGCACGGTCACCCTGACCGAACTCCCCGAACAAAAGCTCGTGGCCTGAGCCACCAACCGCCGAGGAACGGCTCCACCCGGCCCACCAACGGCCCGAACGGTCGGACGAACGCCGACCCGAAGTGCCCGAGGGCGAGGGCGGAGCCGTCACCAAGACGGAACGCGAGCACCTGCCCCCACCAGACGACCGGCACCCGATCCGGCTGGGCACGGGGAAGACCGGCAGATGGTCAGGGGGCAGCTTGCCGAATTCGGGGCGCAACGCAGAGACGGAGACCGGGCACCAGAGGACACCACAACACCGTCCTGACCGAGATGTTCGCTGGTCAGGAGGTGTATGTCACCACGGTGACCTACGTCATGGACGAGGGCTTCACTGACCCGACTTCCTGCTGCGCGCGGTCGCCGACGACTTGTGCAACGGCGGCATCATGGCCGACGCTGACGAACGCGATCGACTCAAGGCCGCACACATCGGTTGGCTTCCACGAAACCGACACGGGCTCTGATGACCGCTTGATTGCACGGGCAGGGCAAGGGCCATGTCGATCTGTCGATCAGCCCGAAGTTCGTGTGAGCGACTGCGTCGGCGTTCGCGGCCACCCTGAAAGTACTCAACGAGCCCCTCACACCTCAACAGCCGCACTGGCTACGCCCATGAGACGGCTGTCCGGAGTCACCGCGGCCCGTTGCCCGGAGCCGCACTCAGGCAGCCAACTTAGGCAGTGGGACGCGTCCAGGGTGCGGTGTTGTAGCGAGGCAGTGGCGCTGCGTATGACCGTCCGCCTATGAGGCGGAGCAATCGTCCTGTTCAGCTGATGGAGACCGTGGTCAGGCGCGTGTGGACGGTGGCGCGTCGGCGTGCAGGGACGTTGCTGTCAGCACTGACTGCTGTCGCCTCTCATGGTCACCCCTTTACGGCAAGGCCCGATGAAGGCCGCGGCAGCGATCCCCAGCCCGCGACTACGAGAACCGAGGCGGGCAACCGTCACCGCCTCACCGCTCAGAGATCTTCTCGGAGAACACCGCCAGCCTAGCCCTGCACTCCAGGGCCGGGTTCCGCACGATCGGCACTCGCGAACGTATCGGCCGTCACCACGACATATGGCGTGGTGCTGATCGAAACGCCGCAGTGCCGTCATCGCCTGAACGGAGGTGGCCCGGTCAGGGTCGTAGCCATGGTCGGCGCGAAGCGGCTGGGGCTAGATTCAGGAAATAGCTTACATTTTGCTGAGATGGCCAGTGACCGTCGAGTAGAACTAACAAAGGGATACGCAGAAGAAAAAAGGCGTCGATCGCCGTTTTGCCGCTCTAACGAATGGAAAGCAAACCCCCGGAAGAGTAGTCCGACGGGCGTTGGCTAAAGATACTCGCCCGATTCAGAGAAATGTCCGAATTTCGGGACTGTGGTACGTTCTCGGGGGAGAGTATGCCCAAGTTTCCTAATATTGTCCGGTTTCTTGCGGTCAGTGCCGCGCTGACTGGTGGGGTCATGCCTGCGGGCACTCCTGCCATCGCCGCATCCGCCGTCACGAACCACGCAACTCAGAATTCGAAGCCGCTGGTCACCGTGCCGGCGCCGCGGGGCGATCGGACCGCCGCAACGATGGGCGCGTACCTGCGGGACCTGGCCCGGAGGAAGCAGTTCACCGGCTCGGCGCTGGTAGTACGGCGCGGGGAGGTGCTGGTACGTGCCGCTGCCGGCCAGGCCGACGCGGAAAAGCGCATCCCCAACCGGCCGGACACGGTCTTCCGCATCGCCTCGGTCACCAAGCAGTTCACCTCGATGCTCATGCTGAAGCTGCGCGACCGCGGACTGCTCGGCCTGGACGACCCGATCTGCCCGTATCTCACCCCAGCATTCATCGAGACCTGCCCGCAGGCGTGGCGGCCCGTCACGATCCGCCAGATCCTCACGCACACCTCCGGCATCGTCAATATCCAAGAGTTGCCGGACTTCTATGCCAAGCTCTCACAACCGACCACGACCCGGGCGCTCATCCGACGGTTCGTGCACAAGCCGCTCGACTTCAAGCCCGGGACCAGTTGGAAGTACAGCAACGGCGGCTACGTCCTGGCTGGGGCGATCATCCAGGCGGTGACCCACAAGCCGTACGGCACCGTACTGCACAACGAGATCACCAGCCCGCTGCACCTCCGGCACACAGGCTACAGCAGGGGAAATCCACCCGCCGGGTACGCGAAGGGCTACTTCACGGTCGGAGACCCGGCCCCGCCCATCAACGGCTCCCAGGCGTTCTCCGCGACCGGCATCTACGCCACCGTCGACGACATCGCCCGCTGGGACCGGTCGTTCGGCGCATACCGGGTCGCGCCGCCCGCCACCGTCAAGCAGGCGTTCACGCCACAGGCGCCGTGCCCCGCCAACGGCTGCCTCAACCTGCCGTCGAGCGCGTACGCCTTCGGCTGGGCCGTCGACCGGCTCAACGGGCACCGACTCCGATACCACCACGGACTTCTCCAGGGCTACGCGGCGATCAACATGTACCTGCCCGATGACGACATCGCAGTAGTCGTGCTCAGCAACGTGCAGGACACCGATACTTACGGCATCGGCCGCCACCTCGCCACGATGGCCCTCGAGTCTTCGAACGCCGGGGCGGCCTTGTGATGATGGGATGCCTGTAACGGGGAAGCCCGGCGATGGCGTGGGCGTGCTGATCGAACGCGATGCCGTTATCGCCTGACGAGAAACCTTTGAAACGAGCCGAGGCGCCGCCCTCAGAGTGGCGCCTCAGTGGTTCGACTCTGTGCCCGGCTGATGGCTGCCGGCTTCGGTCGGTAGTTCAGCGCCGCGGTCCCAGCACTCCGGGACCGTCATCGTCACGTTCGTCTGACCAGGCGGCCAGGAGGTTGTTAGCACCACGGTCATGTATGTCATGGACGAAGGCTTCACCGATCCGGCTGCCTTCGACGGACATGCCCTCAACCCCGGCTCTCGCCCTTGGACGCGAGTCCGTGAAGACGACGACTCCGACCCGGTCTGCACGATGCACGTCGGCGGTGGATGCCTTCGCTGAGGCGATCGGCGAGTAGTGGGAGTCACCCCGTTAGCAAAGGTGTTAGCAAGATCCCGAGATTGTCCTGACAAACACTAAGGCCCGCTCTCAGGTTCCCCCTGATAGCGGGCCTTTCTCATGTGCGCGGCCGACAGGAGTCGAACCCGTAACCTTCTGATCCGTAAGAAAGGCAGGCGCCGCGTCGGCGAGCTGCTCACCTGCTGAAGCGATGGATATGGGTCGATGAGATGAGATCGTGTGAGGCGGTGTGGCTGTACGCGCTGCTGTACAGCACTCTGCCAACGCGCCTCAGCGCTGCTGCCACCCGGTTCGCGCTGGAGAAGAGTCGGGCTGTCCTTCCAGCTCTCAGCCGGCAACGGAGGGATACCGGGCTGCCGCAAGGTCGTCGGCGAGGTCCTGTACGGAAAGTTCGGCGTTCAGCGCGGTGACCACCGCCTGCGTCAGCGGACGGAGGGCGTAGACGTGCCGCACCGCCTCGAGGTCCACGGGTATCTCGTAGTAGTCCTCCGCGAACCGCCGGAACGTCTCCGGCAACGGATCGACGAGCCGTGCGAATAGGTGCGCCGCTCCATCGGGGTCGCCCATGCCGTCCGGGTAGTCAATCTCACCCGCCTGCCACCAGGCATCATCAGTCGCGCGCCATAGGCAGGCGGTCACGACCGGCATGCCGTGCTCGTCGCAGAACGCGGGCTCCTCCACACAGTGGCGGAAGACTTCCGGGACGGAGTCGAGTACCCCCGGCCAGGGCCCGTCGTTGCAGTACGGGCTCATCATCGCCTCGTGGTCGAAGCCCCGGATGTACGCACCCGCCGCGGAGAAGACGATGGAGTATTCGTCGCCCGAGCCGGTTCGCATCGAGGCCATCTCCTCCCCAGAGCCCCAGTCCGAGTCGAAGGAGTGGTAGCGGCTGCACCATTCCGGGCTCAGGATGGCCTCCAGCACCGCCATGGACCGGCACAGATCACGGACCTTCGGGATCCCGGGAAGCAGACGCGCCACATCGTGAGCAGTCATGAGCCTCATTCAATCGGATGCCACTGACATCTCGCTGCATGCCTCCATGCCGCCAGTCGTCCCCGCCAGCACACTGCACCTGCCGACCTGGATGGAGCCCGCGCATGACTGCCTAATTGCACACGGGAGGCCGTTCTCCAACTGGAGATAAGCGAGAAGTACAGACCTTCGCAGCGCAGTAGCGCGCCCTTGCCTGCCTCGTCGAGCCGGTCGTACTCCACCAGGATCCGGGCCCTGTAAGCGGCGGGTGCCGGCCCGCTCGCGCACCTGGGGGTCAGGGATCGGTGGATCCTGTTCGCTTGCTCCCACGAAGGGATGTCTCCTTCCCCACCCTCAGCGCAGAGGTATATGCACGTTTGCTACCTATGTCTATTTGACGAGGAGGGATCGCCTCGTCTGTCCGGGCGGCTTCCTGCTGGCGCTGGCGGTTGGCAACAAGCGACTGCGTCTTCTAAACGTGCTCATTGGCGCTACGCGGTCAGCACGATCACCTGGTGCCCATGCTCGTGATCAGGCAAATGTCGACCGGTATGCCAAATCGGCACAGGTGCCGCGCGCTACCTCGCACGTCTCATGAATGCCGAACCGCATAAGTGTCCAGGTAGGCGGACTGAGAGCCGCATCATCGATGTCATCTTCGATCGCGTCAATCTGCCGCCAGATGTATCCCGGATACATGAATTGATGGATAGGTCTGGCTCGCGGCTCTACGCTTAATACGGTGAGCCTTGTCGGGATGAAGCCGGATCAAGCTCGGAACCTGGCGGCGGCCGCCGAGGTCGTAGGCGGATCGCTAGTGGTCCAAGGCGCGGTCATCCGGCGACTTCTGGAGCGCTGGAACGGCGATGCCAGCCGCCTCGCCTCCTTTCCCGCGCGCGCCTCATGGACAGAAGACCAAGCCAAAGACATTAGACGCCGCGCGGGACTTCTCGAAAAGGACCCCGAGGGTGTCCTGCTGTTCGCTGGCATGACCGGCGTCCTCGATCTCTGGGAGAAGCACAAGGAGAACGTCAAGAATGCGACCAAGCCACTCAAGGTAGTCTCGATCTTAAGTGGCGTGGAGGCCGCCGTCCAACTGCAGAAACGATGGGCGCAAGGCCGGAACGTCGCTGGGGCACGCGCCGTCTATGACATCCGCCGTTACATGGGCGCTCTCCCCGGCAATCGGAAGCTCTCCGAACTGATCGCCGAAGTGCTCAAGGCACAAAAGATCCAAGACCTCTACAAGCAGCCCTGGAAGTGGCAGCAGACGATCTCCGCGGCCATGCAACGGTTACGAGTCCCTGGCGCGCATCTGCTGGTGAAGAACTCTCCTGGTACCGGAGTGTTCGCCCGTGTCACGCTGCCGCTGGCCGCCGTCACCGGGGTCAAGGAAGCCGTTCTGCCTACGCACGAGGGTGCTCAAGGCTGGGTGGATCGCGGCATGGGCGTCGTGCAGGCAACCGGTGCCGTCGCCGTTCTGGGCGGTGCGGGGATGGCCGCCTCACTCGGCGCATCGGCCGCCGTGGCCGCGGCCGTGCCCGTGGCCGGATGGGTCGCTCTCGGCGTGGCCGGCGCCTACTTCCTGGGAAGTTGGGTTTGGGATACCTGGGGTGATGACATCAAGGCGGGAGCGGGAAAGGCATGGGAAGGCACGAAGGGCTTCGTCGAGAAGCTCAAGTTCTGGTGAGTCACCTGGTCTGAGTGCGGAGGCAACATGGCGCCCACCGAGATCCCTCCTCTGGCGAGCAGCAATCGACGTATTCTTCCTATCTGGACAGACGGCTTGCTAGCTCTTGGGGCCGGGGCCGTCGGCGGCGAAGTGCTGGGCCGGACGGTCAACTATTGGGCGGCAGCCGTCGGCACGCTGCTGTTGGTATCGTTCTGCAACCACGTGATTTTGACGGCCTCGGCCGGGGGAAGCATCGGCAAGATCATCAGCGGACTCCGCCTCATCCGCATATCCGACCTTGGCAAGCCCAGCATCGGACAGGCGATCCGTCGTTGGCTCTGGGGCTTCTTCTACATCTTGATCTCCCCCGTACTGATCCTGTCCGGCAGCGACGTCGACCATCTGGATGTAGCAGACCTACGGATCGTCCGGAACGCCGACCTTCGCGGATCGGGAGCTGACCCGCTGTGAAACCACAGCTCGACATGGACCTCGCCGAATTCCGCGCCCAGATAGGTGAGGCGTTAACTCAGGGCGAGACACAGACGCTGGCCCGATTATCCGACGAAGAGTTGGCCGTCCTCGACCCAGAAGAGATGTTCATCCCCAAGCCCCATCTCTCGGCCATGGAATCTCAGCAACGTGAATGGGCGCTGGCTACAGCCCTCCGCTCGCTCGTCTCCCGCGGAACCGTGGAGATCCTCAATGTCGAGGATTTGGACGCCGTTCTACGAGGAGCGCCAGACGTCCAGATCGACATGCGCATCCAGATAGAGATCGATCTGGCCCTCACCCTTCGCCGTACCGCTGATCGTGCACTTGCCGTCAAACAGCAGAGCGCCGCCGGCACCGCTTATGGCTATGTGCACGTCCACGCAGCCAACCTGTTGCTGGTGGAGCGCATCACGGCAGGAGGCATGCACCTGTTCACGCTGGCCAGCAAGGTGCAGGACGCGGCGGAACTCGTTCAGCCACTACTGGACCCCTACGGCGTGGCAGACCGGGACGGCGAAAGCAGTTCCCTGGAACCCTCGGTGCTCGACCGGGAACACGTCGGCTCACTCGCAGGCGTGATCGACAAAGCCCGCGTCGTCGGCGAGCTGGTCCTCCTGAAGGATCCACCCGGACCCATGATGATGACCTACGCCACAGACCGGGCAGTCTGGACAGTCGTCGTGGACAGCCCCCACGCACCGAGCGGGATAACGGCCAGGCCGGTGAGTCCCGCCACGCTGACACACCACATCGCCGCCATGCTGACCGCCGCGAACCCGGAGACACCTCATGCCTGACCGACTGAGCGAGTGCCAAGCAGACATGCGCCTCATCGCCCAGGCCACCGACGACATCGAACGAACCCTCAAAGCAGTGGACGCCACCTGCGACCGCACCATCTGGGCAGGTCCTGCCGGCGACCGCTTCCGTGAAGAGTGGGCCATACACCGCAAGGCCATCCAAGCAACCCTCGACGACCTCATGGCCCAGACCCAGACCATCGCCGCGAGGGTCAGGCGGGAACAACAACAGCAGTAGGCCGCCCCCCTATCACGTCCGTCTCCCGAAAGAGCGCGCTCCCGGCAAACCTCCTGGCCCGTAGCCCAGCTCGACATCGTCCGCAAGGGCAATCTTGTACGGTCGCGCACTAGGCTAACCCGATGGATAACCCAAGCCGCTCTGTGAGCTTGATCTATGCATACTTCGATGGGGATGATATTGGTCCACAACTCGAACTACATCTTCTTGATAATAAGTTGAGGACGCGCGGGCATACAGTCGGGCAGTACGGCTCGTGTTGAACGGCCGAGCGCGAAGCGCCGCCTAAGGACCCACGCAACGGCGCCATTGGGGCGCGACATAACTTCACATCCCCCATCTTCACCCCGCCATACATCAAGCCGTCTTGCTGTCAACCCTTTCCGCAAGATCTTCTACGCATCATGTATCGGAATCTCGCAGTCATTCGCAATGCACGGCACCAACTATGGCCAGATATCCGCTAACCTCTCATCATGATGTTCACTCACGCATAGGGGAGGTGCTTACAGGATTCCAGCAGGTGCCATTGTGGTTCACCTTGAAGAACAAAAATTCTCCTCCATACCAAACGTTCATACACACTGAGGTGATCTCAGAGAAATAATTCGGGGCGATTGAGGATTTATGGGACACGGGCGGTGACGTTTCGGGCTTTCCGGGAGGAGTCGCCGAAGGCCAGAGACAAGCGTGGAGCCTCCGGTAGATGAGTTCTCACCACAAGAA
>NZ_BAAAZP010000241.1:0-91938 GCF_039536965.1 Nonomuraea antimicrobica
GAGCTAAGGGCGCTCCCGCCTTATTGTGCATGATCCGGCGACATGTCACGCACACGTTTTCGCCGTGTCAGGCTGTCAACCCGATCACACCCCACATGAACAGGGTTTCCAGCACGATAGTCGTGAGCGTCCAGTCAGCGGCGCGGCGGGGTGTGTGGGCTTCTGGGAGGATGCCGGAGGTGGCCAGGTAGAGGAAGGAACCCGGCGAAGGGGTGTGGTGGGCATCGTGTACGCCCGCTGAACGCTCCGCCACGTAGACCCCAGGGGCACCAGCGCGAGCATGGGCACCGGTACGCCGTGCAGGTGGAGCGGGTCGGGGGCCAGGACCCGGAGGAGGTCGGAGGGGACCGACCGGAGCATCGCACCGGCCGCGGAGGCCCGGACGCGATGGCGGCGCCCGCCGAACCGATGGGATGCGCGACCAGTTCGCCGAGGAGCGTCATGAGGGGACGCTGGCATCGACAGCGGGACGGGCACAGGGATGGCCATCTGCATCGGTACGCAGCTCCAGGTCGGTCGGCTAGGAGCACGGTAGCGGGCTGGGCCCTCGCTTTGCGGTGGGCGCGCCCTGTGGCGGCCTTGGCCCGTGTGGTTCGAGGGGCTTGGTCTGGGATTGGGCGCCGGGCAGGCTCAGGCGGCTTGAACCCCTGCGGCCCGATACCCGAACGGGGTCCGTGGGCGGTGGGAAAGGCGGCGCGGGGTGGGGCGGAAGGGGTCTAAGCTGTCTTGGCATGGTCGCGACGCTCCTGCATGAAGTTCCCCTGCAGGGCGGGGACGTGACAGACGGGGTGGTGCGCGTCGGAGACACCGTGCGCAGACCGGCCAGTACGTCGACGCCCGCCGTGCATGCCCTGCTGAGACACCTGGAGGCCGCCGGGTTCGACGGGGCGCCCAGGGTGGTGGGCATGGACGGGCTGGGTCGCGAGATTCTCACCTACCTCCCCGGCAGGACGGGCCTGCGGCTCGAAAGCGTGACCGATGAGGCGCTGGCCGGGCTGGCGGGGTTGGTGCGGCGGTTCCACGACGCGACCACCGGGTTCCCGCTGTCGGGCAGAGGTTGGGACGGCGGGTCGAACGACGACAGAGCGCCCGAAGTGATCGGGCATTGTGATGTGACCCTGGAAAACGTGGTGTTCCGCGAGGGCGGCCCGGCGACCCCGTACGCGCTGATCGACTTCGACCTCGCCCGGCCCACCACCAGGCTGTTCGACGTCGTCACGACGCTTCGCCACTGGGCCCCCCTCGCCGACCCCGTCGACCGTGCCCCGCTCCTGCGCACCGTGGACGTCGGTGCCCGGCTGCGCCTGTTCTGCGACGCGTACGGAGTCGAGCCCCGCGAGCGCCGCCGCCTCCTCGAACTGGCCAGGCTCCGCTTCCACCGCTCCTACGCCGTCATGCGCACCCGCGCCGCCACCGGTGGCAACTGGGCGAAGATGTGGGCGGGCGGCGCTGGTGAACGCATCCGCCGTGCCACGGCGTGGCTGGATGTACACGAAGATGAGCTTCATGCCCATTTGGTGTGATCCTTTGGGGCTCGCCCTCGGCGTGGCCCTCGATCGGCTTCTCGCCGACCCGCAGAGCCCTGCTCATCCCGTCGCGCTGTTCGGGCGCGTCGCGGGGCGGCTGGAGAAGTCCCTGTACGCCGACGACCGGGCGCGTGGCGCGCTGCACGTCGCCGTGTGCGTCGGCGGCGCGACGGCCCTGGGGGTCCTGGCCGTGCGCCTGACGCCGCACCCTGCCCTCCGTACGGGGGTCACCGCCCTGGCCACCTGGGCCGTGCTCGGGGGTACGACGCTCGCCCGCGAGGGCCGCCACATGGCCGACGCGCTGGAGGGCGACGACGTGCCGCGTGCCAGGGCCCGGCTGCCCCACCTCTGCGGACGCGATCCGCGTCACCTGGAGGCCCCCGAACTGGCGCGGGCCACGGTCGAGTCCCTGGCCGAGAACACCTCCGACGCCGTCGTGGCGCCGCTGTTCTGGGGGGCGGTGGCGGGGGTGCCGGGGCTGCTGGCGTACCGGGCGGTCAACACGCTGGACGCCATGATCGGGCACCGCTCCCCCCGCTACGAGCGGTTCGGCTGGGCCGCCGCCCGGCTGGACGACGTGGCCAACTACGTGCCTGCGCGGCTCACCGGTGTGCTCACCGTGCTGACCGCGCCGGATCCGGCGGGGGCCCGGGCCATGCTGAGCAGGGACGGGCACCGCCACCCCAGCCCGAACTCCGGCCGGTGCGAAGCCGCGTTCGCCGGTGCGCTGGGCGTGACGCTGGGCGGCAAGAACGTGTACGAGGGCAGGACCGAGGAGCGGCCCACGATGGGCGACGGGCCCAGCCCGGAGGTCGGGGACATCCGCCGCGCCGTACGTCTGACGCGGGCGGTGAGCCTGGCAGCCGCGGGCGCGGCCGTCGCCACGGCCTGGGCCCTGCGCCGCCTGCTCACCAAATGACGACAGGGACCGCCCAGATGAGGCGACCTGATGGGCGCCGGGCGGCTCCCCAGCGACATAGCGGGTAAGCCGGGCCCACCCGCAGCCCGGCTCAGGTCGGGATCGGCTGGTGATCCCGGACCCTCAAGCAGGTGATCCCGGATTCTCAATCCGGCCCGGCTGGGGTGAAGAACGAGTTCCTCCAACCGGCCCGGCCGAGGTCGAGGACGAGGTTCTCACATCATTCGGTTGAGGTTGAGGACGAGCCAGATCACGAACACCGCGATCAACGTGATGGAGATCAGCGCCTTCGCCGCGCTGTGCGCGACTTCCTTCCTGGCCGTGACCTGCCGGGCACTCTGCTTCCACACCTGACGCATGATGATCATGGCCTGGAAGCGGCGGCCGAGGAAGAACACGGCGATCCCGATGAGAATGAAGAGAATGACGCGACCGTCTGCAGGTTCCACGGAGATCCCCCTGTGGTCCTTGAAGCTCCCTGATCCCCCCGAAACATTTGAGAACACAGGATACTCGTGTGACAGCGGTTTGTGACGCAAATCACTGCTCCGGATCGACCACGATCGGCGCGTGGTCGGACGGGCCCTTCCCCTTGCGGCGTGGACTTCCCAGTCCAGATGCACCAATTGCCAGTTCACGGTCAAGATCTGGCCGTCGAGGTCGACCTCCTTCCAGCGCAGCCCGCACGCCTCGCCCCGGCGCAGCCCGCGCAGCGCGATCAGTTGGTAGCGGGCGAACAGGCGGTGAGCTTTGGTTTCTCGGAGGAACCGGCGGGTGTGCGCGGGTGTCCAGACCATGACGGGGGAGGGGGGTGGCACGCTGGTGTAGGCGTCGATCGGGTCGCCCCGGCGCTGCTTCTCCCTTTCCCGGTAGCTGCGGTAGTCCTCCTGGCAGGCGTGCACCTGGTCGTCGGTCCACACCAGCGGCCTGGGCCGGGTCTTGGCTGGCTGTGGGGTGCCATAACCCGTACAACGGTCCTGGCCTGGGCCGATGTGGCTTGCCGCGAGCGCCGCCGCGTGGCCCTCGATCGCGGCTCGCGCGGCGTAGAGATCGATGATGTCCTTGGTGTGCAACCGCCGGACGACGGCGCCGCGCTTCGGCTCGACGACGACCGGCCCCTCGCCGGCCAGCCGCCCCAGCGCCTCTCGCGCAGGGCCACGGCTCACCCCCGGCTCCCGTGTCCAGTCGGCCTCGATCAGCCGCCGGCCGCCGACGAGCTGCCCACGCTTGATACGCGCGCTCGCTCGCTCGCGAAGCTCGTCGGCAATGCGCTCGACGACCGACGGCCCGCTTTCGGACACGAGCCTGGACAATGGTGAATCACGGCAGTGTTCGACGCGATCGTCCAACAAGAGTGTCGGTCACTTCACCCGGTTTCCGACCGCGTGGACCGTGCCTGCCGCAGCGCCGCGAGGCGGCGCGGAGACGGGGGCGCCGGACGGAACCGCCGCGAACTCGACGTCCGGCTCCACCCAGTCCGCCGTGAAGCGGTACCAGTCCACCGCCGTGGTCGGTTCCGCTGTCAGCGCCTTGCGTACCTCGGCGAACCACCGCTCCCAGCGCGAACGGAAATAGCCGCCCACCAGACCTGCCCAGCTCCGGGTCGCATACTCGGTCAGCACGAACGAGTCCTCGTAACCCCAGCTCGTGAGGAGCCGTTTGGCCTCGGTCGCCAGCCGCACGGATTCGGCCGGCGAGCCTGCCCACCGTCTCACGTCGGCGACCCAGTGCCCGAGCAGGAAGTTCTCGTCGGTCGAGAGGACCGCGTCCTGGCCGTCGACGCCGTCGAGGAAGAGCGCCACCAGACGGTCGTACCGGTCCAGGTCCTTCGCGTCGGCGGCCTCGGCGAGGGCCGGAAGGATGCGTCGCGCCTCGTCATCGACCACCTGACGAGCGAGGTCGACGAGATCGAACCGGAATCCGGGCGTCAGCTCGCCGGGAGCGCCTGACAACATCAGACGCAACGCGGGCACCAGTGCTCCGGCCGGATAGCCGAGTGCTCGCGGGCCCACCGCGCTCGCCTGGTTGGCGCGCAGGCTCGGGAGGAGACGCTCGCGGTCAACGGCGTCGAGCAGTTCGCGGCGCGGGTTCCCGACCCACGCCTGCAGGACCCAGGTGTAGGCGGGGTCGGCCCGCCGCATTCCCGCCTCGACGCCGCGGGCGGCCTCGTCCGGCGGCACGCCGCCGGACTTGCCGCCCTCGTGGAGAAGGTCGACGGCCCACATACCGCTGGCCTCGAAGAGGCGGTGCTGCTCGGCGTAGAACGCGTCCGCGACGGCGTCGTAGTGCGGCGTGTCGCTGGCCGGCCAGTCCGGGCGAGATCTGCCGTCGGTGAAAACCAAGTGACATTTCGCATCACTTGCCGGAATGCTGGGCACGGTCGATGAGTTTTGTCGGTGGTGCAGGTCAGTCTGTGCATGACCACGACTTCTTGCGAGATCCAAGGCTGTGCCCCCAGCCATGACCATGTCATGTCCGACAACCCTGATCGAGGTACCGTGTCCGGCCCACAGCTCGACTCACCTGCCAAATCCGCGACCGCCGTTTCAGGTCGCACCCCGGCCGTGATCCGGCTGCTGGTGCTTGCCACGTTCGTGGTCATTCTCAACGAGACGATCATGATCAACGCGATCCCGGCGCTGATGGACTCGTTGCACATCACCGAGCAGACCGCGCAGTGGCTCTCGACCGCCTTCATGCTGACCATGGCCGCTGTCATCCCGATCACCGGATGGTTCCTGCAGCGGGTGTCCACCCGCCATGCGTACGCCACCGCGATGGGTTTGTTCCTGCTCGGCACCGCGTTGGCCGCCGTCGCGCCGTCGTTCGAGGTGTTGCTGGGCGCCCGCATCATCCAGGCGTCCGGGACGGCCGTGATGATGCCGCTGCTGATGACCACATTGATGCAGGTGGTGCCCGAGGCAGACCGGGGCCGGGTGATGGGCAACGTCTCCCTGGCCATCTCGGTCGCGCCCGCAATGGGCCCGACGGTCTCGGGCGTGATCCTCCAGTTCGGGTCCTGGCCGTTGCTGTTCGCCGTGGTGCTCCCCATCGCCGCCGTGATCACCTGGCGCGGCCTGAAGCAGCTCAAGAACGTCGGAGAGCCCCAGTTCAGCACGGTCGACTGGGTGAGCGTGGTGACCGCGGCCGCGGGCTTCGGCGGCCTGGTCTACGGGCTCAGCAGGTTCGAGGGCGGTGACGCCCGCGTCGCCGCCGCGATCGTGGCGGCCGGCCTGTTCGCCATCGCCGTCTTCGTCGTCCGCCAGTTGTCGTTGCAGAAGCGCGGCGTGCCGCTGTTGGACCTGCGTACCCTGCTCCACCGCACCTACACGGTCGCGCTGATCCTGATGTCAGTGGCCTTCATGGCGATGCTCGGCTCGATGATCCTGCTGCCGCTGTACCTGCAGAACGTCCGCGGACTCACCGCCCTGGAGACCGGACTCCTCGTGATGCCGGGCGGTCTCGCGATGGGGCTGCTCGGGCCGACCGTCGGCCGCCTGTTCGACCGGTTCGGCGGCCGGGTCCTGGTCATCCCCGGCGCGATCGGGATCATGCTCGCGCTCGCCGGCTTCACCCAGGTCACGACGACCATGCCGTTCTGGCAGCTCCTCGGTCTGCACACGCTGCTGATGGTGAGTCTGGCCGCGACCTTCACTCCGGTGTTCACCCTCGGGCTCGGAGCGGTTCCACCGTCGCTCTACTCCCACGCCAGCTCGATCCTGAGCACGCTGCAGCAGGTCTCCGCGGCCTTCGGCACCGCGCTCGTGATCACCGTGATGAGCGCGCGGGCTGAGGCACTGAAGTCCGCAGGAGTCACCGAGGTGCTCGCCAACCTCGACGGCATGCGGCTGGCCTTCATCATCGGCGCGGTGCTGTCCGTGGCTGTGGTCGTCACCGCCCTGCTCCTACCGGCCCGCGCGGACAGCACCGGCGAGCTCCAGGAATCCAGTCGATGAACGCTTCGATCCCTTTCTCCTCGCGCGACCTGCACGCTCTGCCGCTGCGGGGTGTCGGGCCGCGGGCCGAGCGACCGCGGTAGACCTGGCCATCACTGGCGCGGGCTGGTGTGGCCGAGGCGTGACGCGACCTGGACGGCACGCCTCTCCAGAGGGAGCGTGGTCGGCGGCTGCTCGACGACGGCCACTGCGTCACGAAGGGCTCTCAGGTCCGTAACCGGCCCGGGGTCTGCTGAGCCAGGCATCCGCCGCTGGGCGAGCTGTCTGACCGCGAGATCTGCCGAGACGAACTCGAATACAATTGACTTTCTGTCCAGAAAACCGTCATGGCGGAGGCGGCATGGGTCGGTTGGCGCGTCCTGGGCGTCGGCCCTCTCCCATCCCCGACCCCGGCAGTCTTCTCGGGCGCTTCGCCCAGGCGTTGCGAGACCTGCGCGACCAGGCCGGTGATCCCAGCTACGAGGCGCTGGCCCGCGAGTCCGGCCGGTTGGGCACGCCGTACTCCGAGACCTCACTCCGCAACGCCGCCTCCGGACGTGTCCGGCCGTCTTGGGAAGTCGTCGAGGCGTTCGTCCGTGCCTGCGCCGCCTTCGCGGAAGCGCACCCCCAGAGGGCGGCCGAGACCGCGCATGGCCGGCACCTGTCAGCGCTCCTCCACACCTGGGCGGTTCGCTGGCGCGAGGTTTCCCTCTCCGATGACGGGGCGGAACCAAGCCAGGTGCCCGGCCAGGACCTCCGGGCCGACCGGGCCGCCGCGGAACCACCGACGCCCCCGGGCAACCTGCCGTCGGCGCTGGCCGGCTTCATGGGCCGGGAACGGGAGCTGGCAGAGGGCACCCGGTTGGTCATGACGGCCCGCCTGGTGACCCTGACCGGGGTCGGCGGCGTCGGCAAGACCAGTCTCGCACTCCGGATGGCGGAAGAGAGCGCAGGCCGGTTCCCCGCCGGGGTGTGGCTGGTCGAGCTGGCCGGGCTCACCGAGCGGGCCATGGTCGACCACGCCGTCGCCACCGTCATCGGTGTCCAGCTCAACGCGGATCAGCGACCACTGGAGGCCATCGCCAAGGCGCTCGGAGGTCAGCGGGTGCTCCTGGTGCTGGACAACTGCGAGCACCTACTCGACGTGACCGCCGCCCTGGCCAGGGCGCTGCTGCGGGCCGTACCCACGCTACGCATCCTGGCGACGAGCCGGCAGCCGCTGAACGTGGCCGGTGAGCATGTGCTGGAGGTCGGCCCGTTCCCGCTCCCGGGCGACACCGGCACGGACTCGGTGGCCGTGGACCTCTTCGCCGACCGCGCACGGGCGGTGCTACCGGGGTTTCGCGTGACCGCGGGAAACCGGGCCACGGTGGTCCGGGTGTGCCGCGTGCTGGACGGGCTGCCGTTGGCGCTGGAACTCGCCGCCCGCCGCCTACGTACGCTCTCCCTCGACGACCTGCTCGACCGGCTCGACCGGCGTTTCCACCTGCTCGGGCCGGCGAGCGCAGAGCGTACGGCGCATCCGCGGCACAGGACACTGCGTGGGGTGTTCGACTGGAGTTACGAGCTGTGCTCGGCGGACGAGCAGCTCATGTGGGAGTGGCTGTCGGTGTGGGCGGGGAGCGTGTCCCTTGCCGACGCCGAAGCGGCGTGCACCGACGAGCGGCTCGGCCCGCACGCCGCGTTCGAGGCGCTCTCGGGGCTCGTCGACAAGTCGCTCCTGCGGCGAGCCGAATCCGGTGGACGGACCCGGCTGCACATGCTGGAGACAGTCCGGCTCTACGGGCAGGAGCGGCTGGCCTCCTCAGGGCGGGAGCCCGAAGCGCGCCGCCGCCATCACGTCCACCACCTCGGCCTCGCCTTGCATGCGGAGAAGGCGTACGCCACGCCGCGGCAGCAGGCATGGCTCGTGCGGCTCGCGGAGGAGCACGCCAATATCCGGCAGGCGTTCACGTACGCGCTGGCCGAGGGCCCGGCGTCCGACACCCTCTTCGAGGGCGCTTATGCGCTGTGGATGTACTGGCTCGCACGCGGGAAGGTCGGGGAAGGCGTCCATTGGATGCGCCGGATAGCCGGCCTTCACCCTGGGTCGCCCGATGACGACCTGGCCCCCGCCTGGTGCCGGGCAATGTGGAGCGCCGCGTTCATTCTGCTCGTGCACGGTGACCGTGACGGTGCCGAAGGCCTGCTCAAGCGCGTTGAGCCGGTCATCCGGCGCGAGGGCGAGGGTTGGCACGGCATCCGCGCCGCCGTTCACCAGCTACGCGGGCTCTCCGCGCTGTTCGTCGGTGACACCGAGAGGGCGGCGGAGCAGTCGTGGGCGGCGCTGCGCGCCGACGGGCACCGCGACGGCATGCTGACACGCCAGCAGGCGCTGGCGCAGCTCGGGCTGGCCGCGTCGATGCGCGGTTGCCGTGAGGAGGCTGCCGGCTTCTTCCATCAGGCGCTGGAGCTGTCGGAGTCCTGCGGCGAGATCTGGCATCGCTCCTATCTGTTCTGGACGCTGGCCATGGAGTACGCCGAGATCAACCAGCCTGAGGAGGCCGTCGCCCTGCTGCGGCGCAGCCTGGAGCTCAAGCGGCGGCTCGGTGACCGGCTGGGAGCGGCCACGGTGAGCGAGACGCTCGCCAGGGTCCTGGCACAGCGCGGAGAGCCCCGGCTGGCGGCGCTGCTGCTCGGCGCCGCGCACAGCATCTGGCAGCCGGCCGGAGCCCCCCAGTTGTGGGGCTTCTCGCACCTGGTGCACAGCCGCGACCGCAGCATCGGTCAGATTCGGCGAATTCTCGGCGAGAAGGTCTTCCAGCAGGAGTACGCCGATGGCGAGCGCCTGGGACTGACGCAGGCCCTGGACACCCTGGTCGCGTACCAGCGGTAGTCGTCACTGGTTCCGCACTTTCCGCAGCAGATCCGCTTTCCACGCGGAGTGCTCTGGCCTCGGATGTCCCCGCCCCAGACACTCGATGGACCCGCGGCGCCAGAGGCGCGCCGCGGCCCGAACAGTGAGGGAGCGCATGGAGATCCAACTCGCCGACGCACTCAAGGCTCTGCGTCAGGAGCTCTCCAGATCCATCAAGGAGAGCGAGGGCGAAGCGGTCCGGTTCCGGATCGAGAGAATCAACCTTGAGGCCCAGGTCGCCGTGACGGCCGGACGCGAGGGGGGCGCGGCCGTCAAGATCTGGCTGTTCTCGGGAGACGGCAAGTCGTCCAGGCAGACCGTGTCCACCCACACGCTCACGCTGGAGCTGGCGGCCGAGACCGCGGACGGCGACTACGTGCGGACCGGGGCAAGCCGGAGGCCGACGGGCGCGCTCCCTCGCGACAGCCGCTGACAGCGCCGCTCATCGAAAGGAGCGTCGGCACCCTTGGCCAGCGACACGATACTTGACCGAGTCGTCGAGATTCTCGGAGATGACGGGACGTTCCGCGGCTCCGGCTATTTGATCGCGCCGGATCTGGTCCTGACCTGTGCGCACCTCTTCAAGGACGCACGCGATGGCGACCGTGGCCTCGTCCGGCTGACGGACACCGGCCGGCTGTTGAGGATCAGCAGGTTCCAGCAGCACTCGCGCTACGCACCTGATGACGATGGAACGTACGACATCGCGCTGGCGGTGCTGGAAAGCGAAGCGCGGCCGGACATGTGGAATGCCCGGATCGCGAAACTGCGGAAGAACGCCGACCAGGTCCGCTATGACGTGATCGGCTTTCCCGAGTACGGCGTTGAGAAACGCCTCTCGGGCCGGCGGCAGTTCTTCGGCACGATCGTGCTCGGCTCCTTCGCTGATCCGTACCGACTGGAGCTGACCGTCGACTCCGGCCAGCCCGAGATCACCGTCCTCATCGACACGGCGCGGGGCCTTACCCCGGAGACGAGACCTTGGGCAGGGGTCTCCGGCGCCGTCGTCCTCGTCGGAGGGAAAGGCGTGGTCGTCGGCGTCTGTACCGGTCACCTGTCCCCCTCACTGCGTGCTGTCAGCGTCGCTCACCTGGAGGAGGACCCGCCACTGCGGAGCCTTCTGGAGCCGCGTGGCATCCGCCCGCTGGAGTACACCGGGGAAACCCCTCCCTCCGACCTTCGAGAACTCGTGCCGCACGACAACGTCGTCGCGGAGCTGGCGGACTCGGGCCGCCATCTCTGCGAGAAGCGGATATCTTTCGTCAAACCGGAACAACACCACCCGGCCCGCCCCGAGAACCTTCTCGCTCGGCTGGAGTTCGAGACCCCCGGCGTGCTCCTCACCGGTGCGGCTGGAGCGGGTAAGAGCCGCATCTGCCTGGAGACCGCCGCGCTGGCCCAGCGAAACGGTTGGCAGGTGCTGCACCAGCGACCGGCCACCGACCCGGCCGTCGAGCGGGCCGTCGACCTGGCCGTGCGCTCCGGTCGCGGAAAGGTCCTCATCGTCCTCGACGACGTCCGGCCGGACATCTCTTTCGACCCGGGCGCCATGCGGGAAGGAGCGGACCACCGGCTGCCCCGGGTCGCCGTCCTCGCCTCGGCCGGCCCGACCGCGTTCGCCACGCTCCGCGAACGTTGCGTGGCCCAGCTCTTCGGGCACGCGGCCGTGCCCGACACCGAGCCTTACCTGCGCCGCGTACAGCAGGCGATCCTCGGTTGCATCGCGCCCCGGCCCGACAAGGCGTCCGGATGGAGCGCCGAGGAGCTGGCTGGACTGTGCGGGCTCCGGCCCGGCCTCGCCGTACTGATCGCCGCGGAGGTCAGGCGGCGGGGCCCTGGGGAGCCTGCGGTGCCGCGCAGGTCACGGCTGCCGGGAGGCGAGCTGTCGAACTGGCTGCTGACGCACCTGCGTGCGGACGAACTGTTCCCGGATCCGGGCGCCATGGCCGGGCGCGGGCCGTACCCGCTCGCCGCGGCGGCGGCCCTGGCCGCATGCCCGCAGCCGCGTCCCATGGTCGAGGCCGCCGCCGGCCGGCTGCTGGCCGGGTTCCCCGAAAGCGGGTTGGACGCCGCGTCCGTGGTGGACACGCTGGTCAACCGGGGCTGGCTGGAGGAGCGGGAGGAACGCCTGCACAGCGTGCACGATCTGGTCACCGAGGAACTGCTGCGCTACTGCCTCGTCACGCCATCCGGCGAGACCTTGCACGGAGCACAGTCGGCTGCGCTGCTGGACGCCGCGCTCACGGGCACGGCCACGTTCGCCCGCTTAGCGCACCGGCTGCGGCTGATGTCCGCCGGCTATCCGGAGAGCGCGCTGCGGCCTCTCCTAGAGCGGCTCTGCGGCCTGTGGCTGGATCAGCACGCGCGGGAGGCAGGCGTGCTCCTGGGGGACGGCGACAACACTCAGGAGGCTGAGCGGGGACTGCTGGCCATGGTCGCCGGGCCGCCCTGGCACGCCGCGCTGACGCGAAACTGGCCGGTCGTCGCCGGCCCTTTCCTCCAGGCGGCGGAGACGGGGCAGCGGGCATCCCTCGCTCTCACGAACCTCCTGCACGAGTGCCCCAAGGGGCCTGTACCCCTGCCGTTGGTCGAGTCGGCGCTGGACTGGTTGCGGCGGTTCCCCGGCCACCTGGACGCGCCGAAACTGCTCGGCGTGCTGTTGCGCCGTCTCGAACCCGGGGCCGCCGGAGAGGAGTCGTGCCGGGCTCTGGCCCTGGAGTGGCTGTCGGAGAACAGCACCTGGTCAACCGCCTCCCGTGTGCTCGACCCGCTGCTGAGAAGCACCGCGCTGCCGGACGAGGAAGCCGGAAAGGTGGTCGCCGCCGCCCTGCGGTGGCTGGACAAGCACGGGGAGAAGCCCCGGGGCAGCTTCGTGCTTCGCCCGCTGCTGGAGCGCCGGGCACCGGGTGAGCCGCTTCGCGTCCAGTCCGCCGAGCGGGCCCTGGCCTGGCTCCGCCACCACGACACGCGTGCCGATGCGCACTTCGTCCTCAGGGCGCTACTGGCGGCCCAGGGCATCGAGGCCCAGCACTTTCATCCGGCCGTGTCGCACACCCTGAACTGGTTCGCGGCGCACGGTCAGTCCAACGCCGCCTACCAACTGGCGGATGTCTTGTTCGAGCTCAGGGACGGACTGTCGGCGACCGACGCCGTGCTGGACTGGCTCGACTCCCACAACACCCACCTGGAGAGCCTCCACCTGGTCAAGGAGGCGGTCCGGCTCAAGGAGAAGGACATCAGCCGGGAACAGGCCCGGCGCGCCATCGCCCACGCGCTGATCTGGCTGGAGGCCCACTCCGGTCCCGATGCCAAGGAGGTCATCCACGCGCTGGCCGGACGGGGCCGTCGAAAGCCTTCCCAGGAGAACCCCCGGGTCGTCGACCGGATGGAGTTCAGTTCGACGCAGCCGGACCAGATCGCTCGCCACGCCGCGGACTGGATGGATTCCCACGGGGTCGAGCGAATGTCCGCCCTCTTGCTGAGCTCGATGCTCGGCTTCTGGCACTGCGGGCCGGTGCAGGGGCAGCGCATCTCCGCCCACGCCCTCGAGTGGCTCAGAACCCACAGGAACGACCGCCGGTACGGTGCGGTACTCGGGGACCTGATGCGTCGAGGCCGGCTCTCAAACGAGCAGGCGGGGAAGGCGCTCGATCGAGCGGCCGAGTGGCTTCGCGAGACCGAGCACCCGCCTGGCGAGACCTTCTACGCGGGAGTCCTCAAGCTTCTGAAGACTTGCCCCCCACGCGAACCAGGCAGGGCGGAGCACAACTCCGCCCTCATCGACGCCATTCTCGCCGCCCGGCACCGCACCCGGAGACCGCTGGACGACGGCCTTGCGCCGCCGCCTTCTCCCATCCGGCTCAGCCTGAACGAAGCATGCTTTCTGGTCGGCGTTCCGAATCTCACCGAGAAACAGACGGCGCAGATCGTCCCGGCCATCCTCGACTGGCTCGAACTGCACGCGGAGCACCAGCGGTCCGACTTCGTCCTCCGGGGCATCCTGAGGTGGAATGACCTGCGCACTCCCGAGGCGCGGCGGGTCATCGACTTCGCCTTCTCGTGGCTGCACCACTGGAACGACGCCAGCCAGGCCAAGGCGGTCCACGACGGCCCGGCTCTGGTGATCACCGGCCTGCTCCGGCGCGCCGAACTCACCAAGGCGCAGTTGGGCGACGCGGCGACGCTGGCGCTCGAGTGGATGTCCCCCTGGTTCAGAAGGAGGTCCGGGCTCAACCCGACGCTGCTGGGCGCGCTTCTGGGCCGGCCGGAACTGCCGCCACGGCTCATGGCCGACGTGCTCCTGCGTGCCCTGCACTGGCGCGGCAAGGACATCGTGCTCCTCGGCCGCGTCGGCAGGGTGAAGCCCGAGGGGGAGAGCGAGCCGGACGAGCCGGGATGGGCTCTCGACGAGCAGGCGTTCGCCTGGCTGGACGCCAACCACGCCAGTCATGAGGCCGGGGGCGTCATCGGCGCGCTGATGTCCCGCCTGCTGCGCGCCCCGCACGTCGACGACGTGGTGGTGGAACGCGCTCTGGGCCTCGCGCTGACCTGGCTGGAGGAGTACTCGGAGGACTTCGGGAGCCACCACGTCCTCCCCGTCCTCCTCGACCACCAGGAACGTTTCGCGGAGCAGGGACGCCGGTTGCCGGGCCTCGCCCTGCGGTGGCTCGCGCGGCACCATGCGGCCTTCGGCGCGTTGCAGGTGCTGCGGCATTGCGTCGACCACCCCGGGCTCACCCCGCAAGAACAGCAGGAATCGGCGCGCTACGCCTTCGCTTGGCTGGCGGAACACGGGACGAAGAAGAGAGCCTCCTACGTTCTCCGGCCGCTGGCGGAGCTCGACCACCTCAACGAGGGTCAGGTACGGCTCCTGACCGATCGGATTCTGGAGTGGTCCTCGCTGATGGTGGACAGGCTCGAGGACCTCAACAGGAAAGGGCAGTTGCGGAATCCGAGTGTGGAACGTCCTGACCCGCGTTACGTGCTGCAGCGGCTGCTCGTACGGGCGGACCTGCCGCCGGAACTGTTCGCCAGGGTGGCGGGCGCGGCCCTGGACAGCCGGTTCCTTCCTGGCCTGCAACCCGCCTTCGACTGGGAACTACCCGGACCGGACGGGTGCGGCACCGCTTCCCTGCCGGACTTCGCGCTCGACGGTATCGAACCGACAGCCCATCTCGCCGAGGCCGGTGACGCGATCGCGAGCCTGCTGGGTGTGCGCGAACTCCAGGACCACAGGCCGAAGCTGATCAACCTCTCCCTGCGCTGGCTCGGCGAGCACAGCCGCAGGCCAGAGGCCGTGACGGTCTGCTCAGCGATCTTCAGGTTCCTCAGGCCGCTCACGGACGAGCACAACTCGGTGACCCGGTTCGCGCTCGACTGGCTGGACGCGCACCCGGCCGATGCAAGGAGCGCCGTCCTGCTCCAGCATCTCCTGGACCGGTCCGCCACCAAGGCATCGACGGCGGCGATCCGGCACGCGGTCGTCTGGCTGAACGTCCACGCTGGTGAGTGCGAGGCCACCTTCGTCCTGACCCCACTCCTTGGCCGTCCGGAGCGCTCACCGGAGGACGAGGCGATCACCGTCCGCCAGGCGCTCGACTGGCTGGACCGGCATGGGCTCCGTCCCCAGTCGCACCACCTGCTCAACAGCCTGCTGCGGCACGCGAGGCTGAGCTCCGCGCAGCGCGGGCAGGTCATCAGGCACGCCCTGGTCTGGGTGCGGGCCCACGAGACCCGGCCTCCCGTGAGCACCGTGCTGATCTCCTGCCTGAGGTGCTCCGCGCTGTCCGCTGACCAGCTCCGCGAGATCTGCGGCGCGGCGCTGGCCTGGCTGGGCGGGCAAGCCAGGGAGGCCGCCGCGCCCGACGTCGTCCGGGCTCTGCTGAGCCGCGACGACCTCGTCGACGACCAGATCGTCCGTGTACGGCGGTATGCGGACGACTGGCTTGCCCAACACCGCCTGGAGCACTCGGCCGGTTCCCTGCTCTCCGCCTGTCTGACGCGCTCCGACCTCGATCAAGAAAGTGGCAGATCACTGGTCGCGCACAGCCTGGAATGGCTCGACGAGCACGTCGAAAGCTATGCGGCCCACCAGGTGCTGGGCGCGCTGCTCTGCCAGGAGCACCTGGGCATGGGTAACGCGCGCCGCGCTGCGGCCTTGGCACTGACCTGGGGGGCCGAGCACCGGGGAACCCCTCCTGTGGCCGTGCTGTGCGACCTGCTCCTGGCACGCGACGACCTGCGCGCGAATCAACGCGAGAGAGCCCTGGAGCTCAGGACCGAACTCGGCGTCGAGGCGGCCGAAGAACTCTGACGCGCGGGCCGTATGGATGCGGGGAGTGAAGCGGGACGGTAGGTGATGAATCGGATGCTCCTGGTCAATGCCCGCACAGCGCCCGAACCGGTTACCAAAAGTTGACCCGCCGACCGCCGATTCCGCGGGCGATTCAGGTGTGGATGCGACCCAACCCGCTCGTGGGCCGAGGCGCGGAGCTCGCGCACTTCGCCAACCTGCTCGACGCGGGCGGGCGGCCGATGTTCGCCGTCGTGACCGGCGAGCCGGGCATCGGCAAGACGCGGCTGCTGGCCGGGTTCGCCGAGCTGGCCGTGCGGCCGGTCCAGCACGGTCAGGGCGCGCAGGTCCAGGCCGGGCCACCGCTCGTTCAGCCAGGCCAGCACGTCGTTGAAGTGGGTGTGCACGCCTATCGGCCGTGGCTTGTAGGCCAGGCGGGTGCCGTCGGCGAAGCGCAGCAGGCCCACCGAGCGGCCTCCCTGGTGGCCGTCGCCGACGCCGCCCATGCGTACCTCGGCGAGAGGGCCGGGGTCGTGGCCGCGGAACATCTCACGTATGAGCAGGTCGCGGTCGGAGGCCAGGCGCCGTAGCAGCTCCAGGTGCGTGGTCACGGCCTGCTCGCAGCACTGCGCCAGGAGCCTGGCCAGCACCGGGTACTCGGCCAGCAGCGCGCCCAGGTTGCCGCGGGAGGCGAAGTGGGCGACGAAGGAGTCGAACCGCTCCTGCGGGGTGTCACCGGCCAGCGCGTCGCGTACGCGCAGCACGTTCAGCTCCAGCACCAGCGCCCGTGCGGCCAGGGTGGCGAGCTGCGGCCCGAGCGTGCCCGCGACCTGCTCGCGCAGCGGGGCCGGGTCGATCAGGGTGTCCAGCCCTTCGGCCGCACCGCCGCGGCCAGCTCGTCGACCGCGTGCCGGGCGAATGGCGCGACGACGAGCGTGAGCCCGGCGTGCCCGCCCGGCGGCACGCCGCCCTCGGGCAGTTCCCCCTGCGGGGGCATCGCGGCGAGGACCTCCTCTGCCCTGGCCGCCCATCCTGGCAGGGAGGCCCGCCCGGCCAGCTCCTGCGCGGGTTCGGCGAGCAGCGCGGTCAGGTCCGCCTCCTCGATGCCCAGCTCGGCGAGGCGCCGCTCGAAGCGCCCGTCCCGATCGAGCCGGTACGCCGTGCGCCACCGCTCCACCCGCCGCCGTGCCCGGTCAGCCGGTTCCTGTCCGGGGTCGGCCGCCGGAGTGCCGGGCAGCGCGAGTCGTTCGGCGAGGTGGAGGCCCGGCGCCCACCAGTGGGCCGGCATTCCCACCGGCACGGTCGCGGTGGCTTGCTGTTCTCCTGCTGCTGGGACGGCTGTCGGGGACATGGGCTCCCTCACTGCTCGCGATCAGGTCGCTGACTGGCAGCAGGATGCCGCGCGCAAGGAGGAGATCATGGAGCGCACCACCCAAGGAGGCCGACGGCCGCTCGCACGTATCGCCGCCGGCGCGGTCACACTCGCGGTCGCGGGCGTGCTCGCCCTCGCGGGGCCACCGGGAGCTGGTAACCCGGCTGCGCGTGCCAGGAGAGCGCGTGCCAGGAGAGCGCGTGCCAGGAGAGCGCGTGCCAGGAGAGCGCGTGCCAGGAGAGCGCGTGCCAGGAGAGCGCGTACGCCGACGCGCTCTCCGCAGGCGCCCGCCTGGTCGCCGGCGGCCAGGCGCGATCATGCATGTCTCCGATCAGAGCACGCGCGAGGGACGCCTCAACCTGGTGGCAGAAGAGCACATGGGCATCAGGTCACCAGGCCCCGGCGGAAGGCATAGACCACCGCCTGCACCCGGTCACGCAGGTCGAGCTTGGTGAGGATGCGCGACACGTATGTCTTGACGGTCTCCTGGCTGAGCACCAGCGTCTCGGCGATCTCGCTGTTGGACATGCCGTTGGCGATGAGGCGCAGTACCTCCAGTTCGCGCGGGGCCAGCGCGATGTCGTCCTCGGCGTCGGGAACGGGACGGATCCGGGTCGCGTACCTGCCGACGAGTTGCCGCGTCACCTCGGGCGCGAGCAGCGCGGCACCGGCGGCGACGGTGCGGATCCCGTGCAGTAGCTGCCCTGGCGGGGCGTCCTTGAGCAGGAACCCGCTGGCTCCCGCGCGCAGCGCCTCGTACACGTACTCGTCCAGGTTGAACGTCGTCACCACGAGCACCTTGACCGGATGCTCCACCCCGGCGCCGGCCAGCCTGCGGGTCGCCTCGATGCCGTCGAGGATCGGCATCCGTACGTCCATCACCACCAGATCCGGGTCCAGCCGGCGGGCGAGGTCGATGGCGGTGTGCCCGTCCCCGCACTCGCCCGCCACCTCGAGGTCGGGCTGGGCATCGATGATCGTCGAGAACCCGGTGCGGATCAGCGGCTGGTCGTCGCAGATCAGGATCCTTGTCGGCGCGTTCACGACGGGCTCCCCGCGGGGATGTGCGCCCGTACGGCGAAGCCGCCGTCCGCCCGCCGGTCCGCGCTGAACTCGCCGCCCAGCGCGTCGACCCGATCGCGGAGCCCGGCCAGACCCCGCCCGCTCCCACCAGGAGAGCCCGCGGTACCCGGGCCGTCGGTGCTGACCTCCACGATGATCTCCCTCGCGCCATGGCGCAGGCGGACCGCGGTACGGCTGCCGCGGGCGTGCTTGAGGGCATTCGTCAGGGACTCCTGTACGACGCGGTAGGCCACGAACTCGGCGCTGCCGGGGGTTTCCGCAGGCTTGCCCTCCTCGGTGAACTCCACCGGCTGCCCGGCCTGGCGGGTCCGCTCCACCAGCGTGTGCAGGTCGCCGACCGACGGCATCCTGACGTCCGCGTCATGGTCGGGGTTGAGCAGGTCGAGCAGGTGCCGCAGGTCGGTGAGGGCCCGCCGCCCGGTGTCGGTGACGGCGGTCAGGGTCTCGTCGAGGCGATCGGGTACGGCGGTCAGGTAGCGCGCGGCCTCGGCCTGCACGACCATCGCCGTGACGTGGTGGGTCACCACGTCGTGGAGTTCACGGGCGATGCGCGTGCGTTCGGCGGTCCTGGTGGTCTCGGCGATGTGGCGGCGCCGTTCCGCCTCGGCGATCCGGGTGGAGCGCAGCCAGGATCCGATGCACCATGCGGCTGCCAGCCCCAGGTAGAAGGCCACGAACCCGTCCAGGCCCTCGGGCGAGCCGAGCCCGTCGAGCACGACCGCCAGTGCGATGTACACCGCCGTCAGGATGGCCAGGGTGAGCCGCCGGTGATGTGCCAGATGCGCGCCTGCGCTCACCAGCGCCACCGGTAGCGCGGTGCCCGCGACCAGGTGGTAGCTGCCGAGGTGGGCGAGGACGAAGCCCAGCGACACCACGGCGAGGCTGATGGCCGGCCACTGCCGGCGTACGGCGAGGGGCAGGCACAGCAGGGCGAGCACCACAGCGGCCAAGGCGTCGAAGGGACGCGCCGGGAGGTCGCCGACCTGCGTCTCGTGGCCGCGGAGCACCGGCAGGAACGAGGCGATGATGAGCAGCAGTGCGAGCGGGAGATCCCGTAACTTGACGTCACATCTGCGCCACAGATCCAAGACCCGTAGGAGATCGCTCACGGGGAGAGCCTAGTGGCTGTGCCGTCGCGGCGGCGCTGTCGCGAGGTCCCTTTGTCCCCCGTGCGAGCTACCGGCGAATGTCCACTGTGCGGTGACGATTTCGGGGTGGTCGCTTCCCTAGCGTTACTTCTCAGTCACGGCGCGCCTTCGCCCGTTTCTCGCCACACCGCCGCCGTACGAACCGCTCTCCCAGTGGAGGACATCGTGTTCCGCAAGATCAAGGCATCCGTCGGGGTCACGCTGTGCAGCATCGTGGTCGGTGCCGCGCTCGTCGGCTGCGGCAGCGACTCGGGGACGGACTGGAATCCCTTCGGGCCCACGCGGAAGGCCGATGCCGAACCGATCTCGGGAACCGAGAGAATCAAGGTTGCCGGCCAGTCGGTGAACGTGTCGTGCTCCGGGGATCCGGCGAAGGGCGGGCCGGTCGTCATCCTCATGCACGGAGGCGGTGACGGCCTGGACAAGCTGGCCGCCCTCCAGAAGACGCTGAGCAAGAAGAACCGGGTCTGCTCCTACGACCGGCTGGGGGCGGGTGCGAGCGACAAGCCGACCGGCCCGCAGAGCTTCTCGAGCACTGGGAAGGTGCTGACCGGGGTGCTCGACCGGGTCGCGGGGGACAGTCCGGTCGTCCTGGCGGGGCACTCGCTGGGTGGGCTGATCGCCGCCCGGTACGCCCCCGACCACAAGGACAGGGTCAAGGGACTGGTCCTGCTGGACACCACCTCACCTACGATTGTCGGCGACATCACCAAGGCGATCCCGGCGTCCGCGAAGGGGCCCGCGGCCGAGGTGCGCGCCCAGAACCTCGCGATATTCAAGGGCGCGAACCCGGAGAAGCTCGTCATCACCGACGGCAAGGTCCGTTCCGCCGGGAACATCCCGGTGGAAGTGGTCCAGCACGGCGAGCAGTACCTCGCGGCCATCCCCGAATACGGCCTGCTCCTGGAGAAGGCCTGGTCCGCGGGCCAGCGCAAGTGGCTCGCGCTGTCCGGCAGAAGCAAGCTGAGCACGGCGGCCAAGAGCGGGCACTACATATACCTCGACCAGCCCGAAGTCGCCGTCCGCGCGATTGAGCGCGTCGCCGCGCTGGCCTCCCCCTCCGCTGGCTGACCGCGTGCACCACCCGGGTGGCCCGGCCCACGCCGACCCAGCAACGCATCGGAACGGCGCGGTGACCACCCGGCCGGCTCTGGTCGACGCCGGCGTGAAGTCCGCTCCTGGCGGCTTCACCTGCGCACTCGCCCGTGGAAGAGATCTCCTCGGGCTCCCCGACCTTAGGACTCCCGCCCGATGAGGGCATCGCTCACCTACGTGAGGACCCCACTGTTGATGCTCGTCACGCGGGTCCCATCGGTCGAACCGCCGCCTTGGAGAGGAAGCCCGATCACCAGGCGTTGCAGGAGCAGCTCCAGAACAGCCCGCACCCCTGTTCGGTCGACCAGCACACACGATCAAGACTGGCCGTCCGTGAGTTGGGCGAGGCGGTCCCAAGCTGGGGATGAGGCTCCGGGCTGGGATTGCTCGGCCAATCGGGCGATGGCGGGGTTGTGGACGGGGCTGGACTCGGATCGGCTGTGGCGGTTGGTGAACCAGTTCTTGGTACGGTCCGCGAGGTCGAGGAGGCGGGGATCGTTCGGCGACCAGTCGTAGGCGGCGTCATAGTCCAGGTAGAGGGCGCGGAACTCAGGATCGGTCATGAGTTCGCGTTTCTCGGAGATCCACAGGGAGGTGTCCTCGGGTGAGGCCGTCTGCATGAGGATCCAGCCGTCGCGCTCTACCTGGATCGCGCGTTCGCTGACGCCGAGGTCGCGCAGGTCGTCGAGATAGTCGGCGACCTCGGGGGAGACGAAGAGCCGGTCGCCGCGGCGTAGCTGGGCGAGCTGGTCGCGGGTTCGTCCCAACTGCGCGATGCGGTCTTCAAGGTCGTGATCGATCTCGGCGATGGCCGCCGTGAGAGTCTCCGGGTCGGCGTCGAGAAGGTCCCTGATGCGGGCCAGTGGCACGCCCGCATGAGCCAGGGTTCTGATCTTGACGAGGGTGACGGCGTCTTCGGCGGTGTAGCGCCGGTAGCCGGAGGAGTCGCGGTCGGGTTCGGTGAGCAGGCCGCGCTGGTGATAGTGGCGGATGGCCTTGATGGTCACTCCGGCGTAGTCCGCGAGCTGGCCGATCGTGAGCATGCTGGACATCCTTCCACCTCGGTGTGGAGCGGTCAGATCCGGCGGGTCAGACGGCCGCCGCCGTTGCGGAAGCGCGCCTGGCCGTCGCGGACGTCGTGGAAGGAGACGAGGAGCAGTCGCAGGTATCCGTCGAACGCCTCCAGCGGGTAGCCGGCGGGTGCGAAGAGGCCCGGCCGGATCGGCACGTAGCGCTGCGGCGGGGCGGAGGTCATGCCGCCGGCGAACTCGGTGAAGATCCGCTCCTGCGATTCGTCCGCCGGTTCGTAGGTCGTCCGCTCCTCGAGTTGGCCGTCGACGACGGTGACGTCGATGCGGAGCTGGTTGGAGCGGTAGGTGCCCACGTAGGGGGCGAGGTCGACGTCCTGCTCCACTTCGGTGACCAGGGTGGGGATCTGGACGCCGAGATGTGCGCTCAGGAGCCACTGCAGCATCTGGTCCTGCAGCATGATCGCCCCCGGATTGTTGCCGAAGGCGGTGAAGACCAGGTCGTGTTCGGGGACGACGCACAGGATGGACACGCCGCCGGGCGACGCGCCGGACATGGCCAGGACGGTCGTGTCGCCGAACGGGTATCGCACCCAGCCCAGGCCCATCGGCGGGACGTTCGGGGTCGCCATGTCGTGCGAGACCTGCTGCATCAGCGCGGTCGACGCGGCTGACAGGACGCGGGTGCCGGACGGGGACACACCGCCGGCAAGGTGGGTGTGTCCGAAGGCGAGCAGGTCGGCGATGGTGCCGATCGGCGTGCTGCCGGCCGGTCCCCAGGTGTCGGGCAGCATGAACATGCCGGTTGGCTTGGCCGCCATGGTCTCGGGGTCGAGGAAGTGGCCGATGGCCGTGCTGCGCAGGATGGCCTGCTCCGCTGAGGTGCTGGAGTTCTTCATGCCGACGGGTGCGTAGATGTCGCGCTGGAGCAGGTCGGGAAAGGGCATGCCGGTCACCACTTCCAACAGGCGGCCCGCGACGATCATGCCGCCGTTGGAGTAGCTGAGCTGCTCGCCGGGCTCGAACAGGGTGCCGCAGTTGCTCGCGAGACCGCTGACGTAGGTTCTCAGGGCGTCGCGGCCCTTGGCATCGGGGAAGAACAGGTCCGCGTCGATGCCGTTGGTGTGTGAGATCAGGTGCCTGACCAGGATCTTGTCCGCCGCGCCCGGCGCGGTGAGCACGAGTTCGGGGAGGTACTTCGTCACCGGGGTGTCGAGGTCCAGCAGCCCGCGGTCGACTTGCTGGAGGACCAGGGTGGTGGTCAGGACCTTGGTGACGGAGCCGAAGAGGAACCCGGTGTCGTGGAGCATGGGCGCGCCGGTGGCGATGTTCGCCGTGCCGTGGGCGACGATGATCTGCTCGCCGGCGCGGTAGACGCCGGCGACGTATCCGGGGATGTTGCTGGACTCGCAGTGGGCGGCGGCCTGCTCGCGGATCTGGGCTTCGACGGCGTGCAGTGCGTTGTCGGTCATGCAGAGCATCGTCGAACCTTGACCTAGGGGCAAGGTCAAGCCCACTCGTGAGCGCGACGTCGGGCAGCCGCACAGGTTGACGTGATCTCGGCGAATCGCCGGCAGGTGACTCCGCTGAGCGGATGCCCGCCTTATGTCCGGGCAACGCCCTGGTTCGCAAAAGGTGTGATCTTCACAATCGTGCCGTGAACCTTCAGCGAATCTTCCGGTTATTACCCATCACAACCCTCTCGTTACTGATGGTTGTCTCCTCCGCAGTGCTCTGGGCAGGGGCGACGCCGACCCAAGCGGTAAAGGGCGCAAGCCCGGTAGCCGACGGCACATGGGGCTTCGTGGCGAAGGTGAACGTGGGCGAGACTCACGGCTGCACCGGAGCCTTGGTCAGCCCGCAGTGGGTGCTCACCGCCGCCAGTTGCTTCGCCTCTCAGGGGCAGTCCGTCACGAGCGGGGCGCCGAAGACTGCGACGACGGTGACGGTCGGCAGGGCGGACCTGTCCGGTTCGGGCGGGCGGGTGCTGCCCGTCGAGTGGATCCACCCGCACCGCGACCGGGATGTCGTGCTGGTCAAGCTGTCATTGCGGGCCGTCGGCAGCACGCCTGTCACGGTCGGCTCCACCGTTCCTGGCGCGGGGGACGCGCTGCAGGTCGCCGGCTATGGGCGGACCGCCGAGGAGTGGGCGCCGAACCGGCTGCATGCCGCGCCGGTCGTGGCCGGGGCCGTGGCCGCCGGCTCGTTCGGTTGGACCGGAGCGAACGGCAGCGATGTGAGCGCCTGTCAGGGTGACGCGGGCGCGCCGGTGCTCCGCACGAGCGGCAGCCGCGCGGAGCTCGTCGGGCTCAGCTCCGGTGCGGGGCAGGGAGGCTGCCTCGGTGCGGCCGACGACGGGCCGCGCGGCGGCGACGCGGTGCGGGTGGACGACCTGGCGAGCTGGATCCGCACGGTCGCGGTCGAGCCCACCACGTCCTTCATCCAGTACGGATCCAGTCTCAGCGGGATCGGCGGTTATGACCTGGATGACAACCGTGATCAGGTGGTGGCGTTCGACTACGAGCATTCGGGAAAGCTCGATCATCTGCTGTTGTACCGGCCGGGGACCGGGATGGCCCGCATACTCAAGCACAGCGGTGGTGGCACGTTCACGCCGGTCTATGCCTCGGCCGACGGTGGGATCGGTGGCTACAACCTCAAAGATGCCCGGGACCGCATCATCGCCTTCGATTACACGAGTTCGGGGAAGCCGGATCACCTGGTGCTCTACCGTCCGGGCGGGCAAACGGCGTGGGTTCTCGAGCACGGCGCGGGCAACACGTTCAAAGCCGTCTTCAACAGCGCGGCCGGTATCGGTGGCTATGACCTGAAGAGCACGGCGGATCAGATCATCGCCTTCGACTACGAGCATTCGGGGAAGCTGGATCATCTGCTGCTCTACCGTCCGGGCGGGAAGACGGCCTGGATTCTGCAACACGGCGTGGGCAATTCGTTCACAGCGGTGTTCCACAGCTCGACCGGCATCGGCGGCTATGACCTGGAGATGGCGAAGGACCGCATCATCGCCTTCGACTACAGGAGTACGGGCGGGCAGAGCCATCTGTTCCTCTACCGGCCAGGCGACCAGATCACCTATTTCGCGGGACGGGCTCTTCCGCCGGTACGGGTGGTTCCGGTCACCGTGTCGCCCGTCATCGGCCCGGACTCCATCGTGGAGAGATTCGTCTATCCCGTGAACTTCCCGCACGAATTCGCGGGCACCTCCGGCCAGGACGATTGGGGGACGGACGAGGCCGAGGCGCAGAACTTCGAGCTGATCTCCGGGAACGGCGGGATCATCTGGGTCTCGTGCACCGCGTCCCCCGAGAGCGGGGTCGGCGTGATCAAGGTGTTTCCTGGCTTGCTGAACGGCCAGACCGAGATCGGCGAGCCGCACCTCGGCGTGACGGCGGTCTGCTTCAAGGTCCTCGGCTCAGAAGGATGGGTGAAGCTCCGGATCCCGAACGTCTATGAGGTTCAGGGAGACAGCCGCTCGCCAGGGGTCGGCCATGACGTGGACGCGACAGTTGTGAACGTGTCTTCCGGAGCGGAGCGGACCAAGCGCGTCGAGCGGGACGAGAGCGAGCAGTTCGGACGTACGGATACCACGTGTGAAGAGAGCCACCAGGATTATCCCGCCAACTGCCAAGAGACCCTCCTGGAACTGCGGGTCGTGAGCTGAGAACTGAACTGCCGGCCGGCGTATGACATCCGGCCGGCCGTTCAGCCCATTCATCGACCGCATCGACGGAAATGGTGGAAGTGAAGACGATTCAAGCGTTACCCGACAGGACTCCTTGGCGGACGGCAGGGGTCATCGGCGCCGTGCTCGCGTTGCTTCTCATGGGCAGCCCGGTCACCGAGGCCGCGGTGGCGGACCCACCCGCCGCGCCGGTATGCGAACGTCAAGTGGTTCTGGAAGCGTGGGTCACGGGCGGCGTGAACGTGCGTCCGGCGGCGGAGAAGGCTCTGCTCGGGGACAAAGCGGCGATCTGTGCGCTGCTTGCCGAGCTTCCCCGGCTCGTGGCGCAGGACGATCGTGAACAGGTCGGCCGCATCAAGGCCCGCGGAGGGCCCGAGGTGGCTGCCGCTGCCAACGCCGCCCTGGTCTCGGACGACTCCGATGCCGTGGTGAGGTTTCTCGACGGTGGCTGGGAGACCGTTCGGGAGATCGACCTGCGTGCCAGCGTGAACGAGATGAAGGCGGCCGGCGGGCCGGAGGTCAAGGCTGCCGCGAACGCGGTGCTGCGCAACGGGTCACGTGCGGCTTTGGGGCAGTTCATCGAGTCGGGCTGGCGGCTGCCGTACAGACTGGACCTTCGTGCGGTCGTCAATCGTGCGATGGCTGACGGCGGCCCGGAGGTGCAGGCAGCGGCGAACCGGGCGCTTCAGGACGGCAGCCTGGAGATGCAGGAGCGATTCGTCCAGATCGACTGGGGGGTGGCCCAGGCCCGGGACAACGAGAACCAGACCTTGAACGATCTCCGGGCGAGTGCCACAGAGGCGACCCGCCGTGCGGCATTCGAGACGATCTCCGCAGTCGCACAGGCCGAGCGTGCGAAAGCTGAGGCCGCGGCGGCCAAGGACGACGCGCAGGAGGCGGAACGCCTTGCCTCGCAGGCCGGGCGGGAGTCGGCGGAGGCCAAGCGTCAGGCCCGACGTGCGGCTGAGGCCGCCGACCGCGCCGCGGCTGCGTCCCGTGTCGCCGTACAAGCCGCGCGGGCAGCGGCGGAGGCCGCGCGCGCAGCCGCCGGAGCCGCCGGACGCGCTGCGACCGCGGCGGCGCGGGCGCATACGAAGTCCGACGAGGCATGGGCGGCAGCGGCGGCGGCCGAGCTGGACGCGAAGGCCGCTGCTGAGGCGGAGAACCACAACCGGGTCATGCAGCAGATCGGTCCACAGATCTCAGCCTGGCTCTCGCCCATCGATCAGATCACCGCTGTGACGCAGCAGGCGTACGCCGCGGTCGCCGCCGCCGATTCGGCGCGGGCGAACACCGAGGCCGCCGGACGTGCGGCCGAGGCCGCCGGCCGTTACGCGGGGGAGTCAAGCGCCGAGGCCCGGGCCGCGTTCGAGGCGGCCGCGCGTGCGGGAGCAAGCGCGGAACGGGCGAAGCGCGCCACCGCGGAGACGGTGCGTCACGCGGACGTCGCCAAGGACGCGGCCGGCAAGGCGCGAGATGCCGCGACGCGTGCGGTGTCCTATGCGGAAGCGGCGGCGAGCGCCGCGGCGAGCGCGGCCAAGCACGCGGGCACCGCCGTCAACGCGGCCGAGCTGGCGACGCAGCACGCGAACAATGCCTACCGCGCGGCGGAGGACGCACTGCAGGCAGCCGAAACGGCCCAGATCGTGTACAAAGCGGCGCGTGAGGCGGACGCCGAACGACTCAAGAACGAGCTCGAGCTCGAGTTGTCATTCGCCCGGCACATCAGTCAGGAAGCCGCCCAGGCCCGATTGGGGGACGCTCGCGGCTTCGGAGTGCCGATCGGCCGCTACCACACGCCCGAGATCGATGCGCTGATCGCCGAGGCCGCCAACCCGCAGACCGATGCCGCACTGGCCGCCCGCAAGGCGCGGGAGGTGGCTCGATACTTCGCGACCGTGCCCGGCACGTGGACCAGTTCGGCGGCCATGACGGCTCTCGGCGCGGACGATGACGTTCTTGCCATCGCGTTCGTCAAGAGCGGACTCGCAGCCGCAGAAGAGCAGGACGACCGCACGACCCTGACCGGTCTCATGGTCACCGGCACCCCGGCCATGAGAGCCGCCGCTCAGGACGCCCTCGACGGCGGGTGGCCCGACGTCATCGCGTTCCTCGACGACCCGGACTACCCCGAGCGAGCCGCCGAACAACGAGAGCAGATCGGCCGGATCCTCGCCGAGGCCCGCAGCGCCGGCCACGCGCAGACCGAGGAGGCGGCGAACATCGCCCTGCGCTCGGACGATCCGGACGCACTCAAGGAGTTCCTGGAGGTGAAGCACAACACCGCTTACACGATCGACGTCCGGTCGAAGGTCGGCGCGATCGCCGGCGACGACTCTCACGGTACCGAGGTGCGCAACGGCGCCCAGGTCGCACTCGCCGGCACGACGGCGATGCAGGTCGAGTTCTTGGAGGTGGAGCGGCACCGTGCGGCCGAACGCGACTACGCGACCGCGACGCACAACTACATCGCCACGTCCTTGATGATCGAGACCTCGCAGATCGCGCAGCGCGCCGTCGACTTCGCGCGCACCGCGCAGGCCGCGGCGGCAGAGGCCCGCGGTGCGGCGGAGGAGGCCATCGGGTACGCGAACGACGCCGGCAGAGCGGCCGAGCGGGCGCGGACGTTCGCAACCGAGGCCGTCGCCCACGCACGCGACGCCGCCGCGTCCGCGGAACGGGCCGCGGAGGCCGTCCGCACCGCCGCCGCGGCGGCCCAGCAGGCTCAGCAGTCGGCCAGGAAGGCGTCCCTCTCGGCACGTTGGGCCCGCGCCTCGGCTGTCTCGGCGGCACAGGACGCGGCCAGTGCCTTCGCCGCCTACGACACCGCGTACGCGGCGCAGATCCGGGCCGGCGAGAGCGCGTCCGAAGCGGCCCGGATCGCTGCCGAAGTGTTCGACGACTATCGGGAACAGGCCGAGCAGCGCCTCCGCGAACTCAAAGGCGAGTGGTACGGACACTGCAAGTCGGGGCCCGAGGACGGCCTGCCCGGGTACCACGACTGCAACGCCTACGTCGAGAAGATCCTCAACGACCCCAAGGGGCCGCTCCACGACCCGGACGGTTACGCCAAAGACCGAATCGAGCACTGCAAGAAGCAGTTCGTCGGCAAGGCCCAGGACGCCTGCATGTCCATCGTCCTGAGCCCGCTCTTCTACTTCGCGGCGAGAGGGATCTCCGACCGAGAGACCGAAACCCACCGTCTCGCCGAGGAATACCTGGCCCTGACCGGGCTGGACCTGCTCAACGGCGCCTCTCAGCTCTCGTTGATCAACGATTGTAAGAACGCCGCCGGGAAAGCCGCCGCACGCGCAGGCAAGGCGTTCTCGGACTGCATCACCGGGGCCCTGGACCTGTCCGAGGATCCCGACTGGGACAAATATTCGAGCGAGTGGAAGGGGACCTTCGTGGAGTCGCTCGTCCCCGAGGAACTTCGATTCGCCGAATACAACTCGGTCTGGGGGACGATGTACCTGCGCGAGCATTTGTCCGATCGCACCATTCTCTCGGCGATTCACGAGTCTGATCTGGCGACATCGCTTCTGCGTACTCTTCCGATCGGATGCGTGCAGGAGGGCGGACACTGCCCGTTCGAGGGCGCCGCGCTCCAGCTCAAGGACGTGAGCGAGTCCATCAAGCGGCTGAACAACCAGGGCTACATCGTCGACGAGTCCGGACGGGTGCTCAATGCGAGCGGACTGCCGATCGCGAGTCTGCCGCCGTCCAGCGATCTGGAGAAGTGGGCAGGGTACACCGTCGAGAGCGGGCTGCACGACGACCTGGCGGCCCTCGAACACCGCCTCGGCCTGCTGTACAGGCAGGAGTTCGGCCTGCCCATCGCACCTCCGGCCTGGCACCTCGAGACGCAGCTCGCCTATCGCGTCGCCACGCGGGAGGTGGCGCTCCGTGACTCCACGCTCCGGCTTGTCATGAACAATCGGGGCGGGGTCTGTGACGCGGTCCCGATCAGCGGCACCGGGCCTGACCAGCAGCGGCAGGCTGTGGCAGGGTGCATCCAGGCCATCAAACTGCTGCTTCCGGCCGGCACCACAATGATCATCTACTATCCCGACCCGGAAAATCCGGCGGAACTGCTTGAAGTCACCGTGCGTGGGGTCGGCCGCTGGCTGGACTGAGCCCGCCAGCCGCGTGTGGGTGAACTGGCTGGCATTTGGCCCAGGTACGGGCGCGGTCGTCGAGAGACGCCGCGCCTTCACCCTGCTGCGGAGGGCTGCGGGGGCACGAGACCGCGGACACGATGTCGGCCGGCCCGGCGCGGGCTCAGGCAGGACGGCTGCCGGACGGCGAGACCGTACCGCCCTGGGGCCGCATGCCATGCCAGGATTCCGGACCCTAAGATCCGAGGCGTGGCCAGATACTTCGATCTTCATCCAGACAATCCCCAGCCTCGCCTGATCAGCCAGATCGCCGAGATCCTGCGAGCGGACGGGCTCATCGCCTACCCCACCGACTCGTGCTATGCCCTCGGATGCCGACCGGGCAACAAGGAGGGCCTCGACCGGATCAGGGAGATCCGCGGCCTTGGCAGCGACCACCACTTCACCCTGGTATGTCGTGACTTCGCCCAATTCGGCCAGTTCGTTCACCTGAGCAATGCGCTGTTCCGCCAGGTCAAGGCGGCGACTCCCGGCGGCTACACGTTCATTCTGCCCGCGACCAAGGAGGTCCCGCGGCGGCTGCTGCATCCCCGGAAGAAGACGGTCGGCGTCCGCATCCCTGATCACGTCGTCGCCCAAGCGCTGCTGGCCGAGCTCGGCGAACCGCTGGTGTCCAGCACCCTGCTGCTGCCCGACGAGACCGAACCCCCGATGCAGGGGTGGGAGATCAAGGAGCGGCTTGACCACGTGGTGGACGCGGTCATCGACTCCGGCGAATGCGGCGCCACCCCGACGACCGTCGTCGACTTCTCGCAGGCGGAACCCGAGATTCTGCGCCGGGGCACGGGAGACACGTCCCTGTTCGAATAGGCGACCGGCAGTGGTCTCGCCGACCGCGATCTCCAGGCCGATTCGACATCTGAGGGCCGGCCTTCGACCGCGTCGGCGCTCCCCTGACCGCCGCCGGCGGCGGGGCGGGCGTCGTCCACCGGGGGCACCGCCGCGCGATCCGCGCCATCGCCGGACGCTCGAAGGGGCGGGGCACGTGCCCGGGGAGCGGTACCGCCGCATCTGCCCTGGCTGAGGCATGCGGAAAGGCACGGGCTGCGGTCAGCCCCGCAGTTCGGCTGGCCTGAACGAGGTCCCGGCCAGCCGAACTCGCCGATACCTGCCGCGTCGGCAGGAAGGGCCTAGTTTGTCGATTCCGCCAGGGGCTTGAGTTTCTCAGGCGAAACTTGCAGTTGAATGACGCCGTCCTGGATCGACCGCGCCTGCCAGACGACCCAGTCCGGCCCGACCTCACTGGCATCGACGGGTTCGAAGGTCAGGTGGTAATACCGGTCGGTGGCGTAGTTGGACGGGCCCTCGTCATGGGACGTCACCCGCTCGTACACGACCTGGAGATCACGCTTCTTGATCTCGTCGAGCACCTCGGCCACCGGCCGCTCGTGTGCCCCGACCCCTTGAAGCACCTCGCCGGAGTCCGTGGCAAGAGTCGGGCGTTGGTAGGGCTCTCCCTGCTGTGCGGGTCGGCCGACCTGGAACGACACGGTCCCGCGGAAGTCTTCGGCGATGCGGATGGCGAGGTGGCAGTCGCCCTGCCCGATCTGGCAGCCGGAAGGCTCCTTGCCCGCGGTGATGATCGTACGGCCGCTCGGCGTTTCGTCATCTCCCGGCAGCGGGCTGGGCATCGGCCCGCTCCGGTCGCCCCCGACCACCCTCCCTACATCTACCGGGGAGGCCGGAACCAGACGCAACTGCACATCCAACCCCACCGCCCTGAACCCCTCCGCATAGCGCTCATGATCGGCGAGAGGGTCCTTGATCTTGGCCACCCACTCGCCGTTCTCCTTCTCGATCTCGATGGCGGCATTGGCGTAGGAGGTCGCGCTGCCCGGTGCTCCGGGCACCACACTCGGGCCGACCACCAAAGCCGCCGCCAGCGCCGCGGTCAGCGCAGCGCCGATGATCAGTCCCCGGTTGCGCTTCGGGGTGAACGCGAGTGAGCGCCAGCGGTTCGACCGGACCGGTGCTGTCGGGAGCTCCGATCGCCAGCCGATGGACGCGGCCAGTTCGTCCGGGTCGGGCACGGCTATCTCGGCGCGCATGTGCCGGAGCAGCTTCATCTCATCCATCGGATACCTCTCCCAGAGCTTTGCGAAGTTTGGCGCGGGTCCTGTTCAGCCGCGAGCGGACCGTTCCTACCGGGATGCCGAGCACGTCGGCGACCTGCTGGTACGACAGCTCGCCCCAGGCGATCAGCAGCAGCAGATCGCGATCGGCTTTGCGCAGCCCGGCCAGCGCCTTGGCCAGGCGTGGAGTCGTGGTCGCCGCGGTGACCTGGTCGACGACGAGGTCGGCGTGGCCCTCGGTGACAGGGTCGACGCCGGTACGTGCGAGCGCACGATAAAGCCGTGCCTCCGAACGGTGGTGACGGCGTATCAGGTTGGTGGCGATGGTCCACAACCACGACAACGTGTCCCCGCGGGCGGGGTCGTAGCTGTGGCGATGCTGAAGCGCCTGATGGAAGGTCGCGGCGACGATGTCATCGGCGAGGTGGCCGCCCAACCGGCGGGCGGCATAACGGTGCAGCGGTGGTGCGTGCCGGCGGAACAGATCGTCGAAGCAGCGGGGGTCATCAAGTGATGAGGGTCTCAGTAACGCCTCATCCCATTCTTCAGGTATGACGTCGGGGGTACTCACACACGGCCATCCACGTCTCGTTGTGGTCGATACACCTATCACTAGCCCGATAGGCATCCTCCAGTTCCCTGTGAGTGTCAGAAACTTGTCCGCCCTGTGCGACCTGCGCGTATTCGCGGATCAGCCCGCCGAAGCGGGCGCGTCGGATGCCCTTGACATCGTCCTCGGCCGGGTCGGGAAGGGCGCTCGCCACGGGGGCGGCCCGGTCCAGGAGGCGATGTGGGCGGTGCTCTTGAAGGGGGTCTCGTAGATCGCCGGCACGCGTCGTAGCCGGCGGGCGTTGACGCTAAGGATCCGATCGAGGAGTTCTCGGCGCGGCCGCCGATCCAGCGTACGGCGAACGCGTCGGCCCGCGGAGCCCGGGGTGGGCTCTTGAGGATGCAGATGCCCGCGGCTACTCACCCCGCTCCAGGTGGCGGAGGTCAAGGCGCCGGCCTGCCGACTACCGGCCAAGACAGGCGTACCGCTATCGCTCACCGTGAGCGTACTCAACCACTCACGGAATGGAACCCGCTAGGATCCCATGCCCGGCGGTATTTCGTGCCCCTAGCACCTTTAGTTGATAAAGCGAGAGTGGTGGGATCGTTGGCGGCAGATCTGTCCAACTCCAAGGTTGCGCACCTGTATCAGGAAAGGTGCATCGTCAGGGTTCGCGGCGTGGACGACCTACGCGCGGAGGCTCTGGAGGCCGTGGCGGACAGCACGGCATCAGTGACCTACCGATCCATTCATGGCGGCACTATTACGGCAACGGACGAAATTTTTCGACTGCTCGACACTCTTCTTGAAAAGCGGCTGCCGGAGGCGTTCACACCGCTGGAAGAGCGCAAACATTGGGAAGACGATGACGAAGAAGCCGGGGCCCTGCCGGCCGGGCCCGGACCCTACGGTTCGGGTGTGCGGGCCCTGGGATCTGCCGGTGAGCGGATTACCCTGATCTCCAACGGGAAGCTTGACCTGCCCGACGCCGGGTTCGGGTTTGAAGACGATGGTCCAGACGACGATGCCCCGCATCGTCGAGAACCTTGGCAGGAAGTAACCGGTGACCCCGACCTCCTGCCGACCTGGCTGATCGGTCGGATGCGCTGGACAATGAACGATGGCACCTACGATGAGTTTCCGCATACCGAGCAGGGCCGAATCCAGCTTGCCGAGACACAAGCCAGCCGAGCAGAGCTGGCCGACCAGCTCCTCACTTCGTTCCCGCCGGAACGAAGTCGGTACTTTGTCGGCGCACATGCCGGTTGGGACCGTTGGTCTGAGGACTACCTGTCCCGCGACGAGGTGATCGCATTCGCCTCCGAAAACCACATGGCGGTTCTCTGGCTCGCCTTGTACCGCTACTACGGGTGAACCGCGTGAGTTAGAAGAGGTGGCGCGGGTCGAGCAGCAGCCACAAGATCCAAAGCGTCGGCTTGACCACCGCCGGCTTGACCACCGCCGGCACCGTCCGGAACGTACTTCGCCGCGCTTCCTGCTCGCGGCTCCCGCTCGGCCTCGTAGCCCGGCGAGTCGTCGCGGACGTCACAGAGCCGCGAGGCCACCTCGCCCCCTCATGGCGACCGGCCGCGCTCAGCCGGTCTCGCCTTGCGGAATCACGTAGAGGGTGTGGCCGGCGTTCAACCACCTCCTGCTGATTTCCACTCCAGTGACCCGCCCGATGAGGACCAATGCCGAGGTGATGCTTTCGGCCACCTCAACGGGACCCAGTGCTCCTCCTCGATCATCATTGAGCCCGAAACGCAGTCCCGTCATGTACGAATCCAGCGCACCGGGATCCTCGCCGGAGCGCACCAGCGGATTCGCAATTTTGAACTGGGTGATAACCTCCCCGTCGCTCGCATACACGAGGACGCCTGGACCGCCAATCTCCCACCCCATACTGATGGCCTTGGCCCCACCGCTGGAGATCGATCGAAGAGCCGTGTCGCTCGCGCACACACGGTCTCCGATCACGGCGATCCACCTGCCCGCCTTTCCGGCAAGAAACGCCCGATCGTCATGGATATTCAGAGCGATGCCGGCGCAGTCGGCGAACCTGGCTGCAGTGGCCGAGCCCAGATCGGCGCCCAGGCGGCGCGCGACTTCCTGTTCTGCAAGGCCCTGACACCAGACGGCGTAGAAGGCGGGTAGAGGGTCCTCCACCTCATCGTAGGAGCACAGCAGTTCGTAAAGACGGTCACGATCGGCCATTGAATCCATTCCTAGAAAAGCCGCCCGGCGTTGCGCCGGGCGGCACATTCGCTACGGCTGGACGGAGACTCAGAAGGGGTTTCCGCCGCCTACCTTATATCGCGCGAGGAAGACAGCGCGGTGCCAGCTTTTACTGGAGTCGCGACTGCTGTCGAGAGCGAGAACGGAATGGTTTCCGTCTCCCTTCCCGGCGCCTTCATGCGTCAACGCGAACGGGGACTCGTCACATTCCTTTTGGTTCTCGTGGGTTTGGTGAGATCAGGCGTGGTGAAGGCCGTGTTCACATGTTTGGCCACCTCGCCCATTCGCGGATGGCTCATGCTCATGGTGTAGACCCGTGCGGGTCTTATCCGGCTCATCGCAGAACTCCTACCCGGGCGCGACGAGACGTGCGCCGGGGAACGAGCTATGCACCGTCGTTGCCGTCGCGCAGGGAATGGATCATCCTCTGCAGGATCCGGAACGCGTCTGACTGCTCGGTCTCGGTCATGCCGGCCAGCATTCTGACCTCGACGGACCGGACCGCTACGGTCGCCTTCTCAAGGCTCCGTCGGCCGCGAGGCGTGAGCCGCGCGGGCGGCTGCGGGCACGTGTGGCGCCAGGACACCACTCGTGCCGCCGAGCCACGAGCGAAGCTCTCGCGCCGCGGGCCGCGGTGGGCACGGAGGCAGGTGGGCACTGGAGGCAATCGTGGTCCAGCACCTGACCGTGGCCCGGATCGCCGAAGGCCTCGCGGTTTCGTGGAACACCGCCAACGACGCGATCCTGGCCGAGGGCAAGCAGGTCCTGATCAACGACGAGCATCGCTTCGACGGCGTCCACGTGATCGGGGTCGACGAGTGTGGCGACACATCCGCCGCGGCGACAAGTACGTCACCGTGATCATCGACCTCACCGGGATCCGTGACGGCACCGGGCCGGTGCGCCTGCTGGACATGGTCGAGGGCCGCTCCAAGCAGGCGCTCTTTGACGGTCATCTGGTGATGATCGCTGGTCCGGGTGAACGCCACCACCCCTTTGTCGTCAGCCAACTCGGACCCCGGTGCGGCAGCACGGCCAACCCACCTGCCTGACACGCCTTACCGGCCCTCATGCCGCTGACCAGCTACTTCGCTTGACAACCCCAGATGACAATCGAGTCGCTGTTTGCCGAGATCAGTGTGCGAGTCGTCTGCTTCCCCTGCGCCGTGGGCGTGTCGAGCGCGCTTCTTCGCGAGAAGCTCCGCAAGGTTCCTGTAGTCGCCCAGCACGGTGACCGGCAATGACACCCATCTGAAATCTCACGTTCTGCGGGCGGCGGACGTCTACCAGTCAGGAGAAGGGAAACGCAGATGAGTACTCGACACATCGTGATCGAGACCAGCCTTGGACCGATCACGCTCGTGGCAAAGGGCGAGACGATTGCCGGCCTGTACTTCAGGCACCACGTCCGCCGGCCCTCGGAGGAGACGTTCGGCCCCGAGGTGGCCGACTCCACGGATCCGCTGTTGAACGAGGCTGCCCGACAGTTGCGCCACTACCTGGCGGGTCGGCGCAGGCAGTTCGATCTTCCGCTCGCCGCCGAGGGTGACGCGTTCCAGCACGCTGTCTGGGACATCGTGAAGAGCATCCAGTGCGGTGACACGACCACCTACGGTCGGATCGCCGAGCAGGTCGGAGACCGCAGTCTCGCGCAACGGGTCGGACAGGCCGTGGGTGCGAACCCGCTGTGCATCTTCGTGCCGTGCCACCGCGTCGTCGGCTCCAACGGCTCCCTCACCGGGTACGCCGGCGGGCTGGGGCACAAGCAGGCGCTGCTGGAGCTTGAGGAGCCGCCTGCGGTCAGCGCCGGACGGTTGTTCTGACCGGAAAACTCACGTTTGCCATCGAAAGTATGTCTTCAATGGGATGGACATGAAACAACCGTTCGAGAACGTAGTCGCGCAGCACGGCGCAACCGTGCTGCGCGTCTGCCGGGTCGTCCTCGGCCCGTACGACGCGGACGACGCATGGTCGGAGACCTTCCTCTCCGCCATGCGCGCCTATCCCGACCTGCCTGAGACGGCGAACGTGGAGGCATGGCTCGTGACGATCGCGCATCGTAAGGCAATCGACGTGCTGCGTGTCGCGAAGAGGAGTCCCCTGCCAGTCGACGAGGTACCGGAAGCACCGGAAGCACCGACAGGGCGGGACATCCCGGACTCTGAGGACTCTGACCTGTGGGCCGTAGTGAAGGAGCTCCCGAGCAAACAACGCCAGGCAGTCGCCTACCGCTACGTGGCGGGGCTGACATACGCCGAGATCGCGGAGATCCTCGGCGGCACCGTTGAGGCGGCCAGAAGAGCCGCCGCAGACGGGCTCAAGAATCTCAGGAAGAAGTATCCGGGCGCGATCACGAAAGGAGCATCATCATGAACGACATTCGCCACGATGACGACATGACCGCCCTGCTGTCGACGCCTGTGGATGCCGGCACTCTCGGCCGGCTCCATCGCCGTCTGGAGCAGGCGGCAGAGCGAGCCGATCTCGTCGATGTCGCTTACACCACCATCGACTCACCTGTCGGCAAGTTGCTGCTCGCCGCCACCCCGGAGGGGCTGGTCCGCGTGGCGTACGCCAGCGAGGACCACGATCGAGTCCTGGAAGCCCTCGGCCAGAAGCTCAGCCCGCGCATCCTGCGCGCCCCGAAGCGGCTGGACGAAGTGGTGCGCGAGATCGACGAGTACTTCGCCAAGCGCCGCCAGGTCTTCGATCTGACGCTGGACCTGTCCCTGTCTCGCGGATTCCGGCGCCTCGTGCAGACGCATCTGCCCGAGATCGGGTACGGCCAGACCCGCAGCTACCGAGACATGGCCGAGCTCGTCGGCAACCCCAAGGCCGTCCGGGCGGTGGGCACCGCCTGTGCGACCAACCCGCTGCCGATCGTCGTCCCGTGCCACCGCGTGCTGCGTACCGACGGCACGCTCGGCGGTTACATCGGCGGGCTCGAGGCCAAGACCATGCTGCTGAACCTGGAGGCCGCAGCATGAGCACCGCGAAGGCGACCAGGAGGAAGACGGATCGATGGTACGGCCGCGTCGAGTCCGGCGACTGGGAGGCGATCACCACAGAGGTCAACGAGTACGGCGGCGCACTGCTGCCGCAGTTGCTGACCCCGGAGGAGACCGTGGAGATCAGGGAGCTGTACGAGCAGGACGACCTGTTCCGCAGCACCGTCGACATGGGCCGGCACCGCTTCGGCGAGGGCCGGTACCGATACTTCAAAGCGCCGTACCCGGAACCGATCGAGCGGCTCAAGCAGGCGCTGTACCCGCGGCTGCTTCCCATCGCCCGCGACTGGTGGACCAAGCTCGGCAGGCCCGCACCGTGGCCGGACTCGCTTGATGAGTGGCTTCAGATGTGCCACGACGCCGGCCAGACGAAGTCTTCTGCGATCCTGCTCCACTACGGCGAGAAGGATTGGAACGCTCTGCATCGCGACCTGTACGGCGACCTCGTGTTCCCGTTGCAGGTCGTGATCAACCTCAACGAGCCCGGTGTGGATCACACGGGCGGCGAGTTCCTGCTGCTGGAACAGCGCCCGCGCGCCCAGTCCCGGGGCACGGCCACGCTGCTGCCGCACGGTCACGGATACCTCTTCACCACCCGCGACCGACCCGTCAAGTCCGCCCGCGGATGGTCCGCCGCGCCGGTTCGGCACGGTGTGTCCGCCATCCGGTCCGGCGAACGTCACACCCTTGCTCTCGTCTTCCATGACGCCGCATGAGTGACGCAACGAAGACGTACACCCTTCTGGGGGCAGACGGCTGTCTCTATCGGTCTGCGGTCAAGGGGCTGTGGGGCGGCCATCGCAGCTCGAAGATCTACGGGCGACTCGATTGTCCCGCCGCGCTGCGCGCCATCGCTCGCGGCTGCTACGTGCAGCACCGGGTCTTCTTCGCTGACGAGGCCACGGCGGTCGCCGCCGGGTTCCGTCCCTGCGGAGCCTGCTGCAGGGACCGTTATCAGAAGTGGAAGAGCGCCCAAGAGAACGGCGAACGATGGAAGCCCTGACCAGCCCCTTGCTGAAGGCGTCAGCGAGTCATGACGCGGACCTGACGGCTACGGATGCCGAGGTCGCGACCGTCATCAGAATCGCCTGCGACCGCCGTGCCCGCGATATCGTGATCGGCTCCGGCCGCACCCCTCACGCCCTTGCGACCTCACGCCTGATCGAATCGGCCTGGGATCGTACAGGAGGCGGAACTCTCGATACGATCACCTGGCCCGAGACCGGGGCCTCCTGGCTGCGTCACGCGTCACGGTTCGCCGCCGCCGACCCCGACCTGTGGGTGATGGTCGGGCCGGCAACCGGTTGGGCCCAGATGACCCGGCGGCTGCTGTGGTCGACTCGCTGGAGCCCCGCACGTACCCTCGCGACCGCCGGAGTCGGCGACCCGCGCACTCTCGCACTCGTCGGACTGGTCAATCTGGACGGTCTGGCCGGCGCAAACGCCGACGGTACCTCCTGGCTCGTTGCGCACGATTCCCTCGTGCACCTCACACACACGGAGGGCAAGCGATGACAGCGCTGTTCACTCCGGAGATCCCCGAGCGTGACGGGGGAGAGGTCGCCCCGGGCGCCACCCTGGTCCCCGATTGGCTGACTCGGGAACAGCAGAAGTGGATCGTGGATCAGTTCCGCGAGTGGGTGCGAGGCCCTCTCTTCGTCTTCTGCGGACCCGCCCGACTGGCCTACCACGGCGTCACCAAGGTGCACGAGAGCACTGCCTCCGAGGGATGCGGCCTCAGTCGCGGCCGGATCAACATCACGATGCGCGTGACCGGGCTTGACGGGTGATCGAATGACACAGGACGCAAGCGGCACCACCGCCGACCCCGGCGTCGTCGTCGGGGACGACGGGCTCGCCCGGCCCGCATGGGCAGCCGCCGCCCCTCTGCTGCGCGACTACTACGACACAGAGTGGGGCATGCCGGTCACGGACGAACGCGGCGTCTACGAGCGCGTCAGTCTCGAAGGATTTCAGGCGGGTCTGTCCTGGGCAACGATCCTCCGCAAGCGACCCGCATTCCGTGCGGCGTTCGACAACTTCCTCCCGGACGTGATCGCTGCGTACACCGAGACCGATGTCGAGCGGTTGATGGCCGACGTCGGCATCGTGCGCAACCGGCAGAAGATCCAGGCGACCATCACCAATGCCCGCGCCACCATCATGCTGCGTGAGGAGATGGGCCTGGCCGAACTGGTCTGGTCCTTCCGACCCGAGAGCACGCCCTGCCCCCAGACCTTTGCAGAGATCCCCACGAAGTCCGCCGAGTCGGTCGCGTTGTCAAAGGAACTGCGCCGACGCGGATTCGTCTTCGTCGGCCCGACCACCATGTACGCGCTCATGGAGGCGATCGGCATCGTCGACACCCATCTGCTCGGCTCGCATCGACGGGGCAGCTCCGGAATCTGGACCTCGTGACCCTTCATGGGCAAGCTCGTCGATAGCCGGTCTGCAAGCTCTCCCTGCACCACAGGATCTCGCGGCGATCCCGATGCGGAACTGCAGACGGTCGTCGGTCTCAGCGCCGCGCGGACCCGCACGCTCCGGGCCGTCGATCCTGAAGCCGAGCCCCGATCTCACGTTCCTGCGCGACCCGGCGTCTTCCACATGCCGGGAAGCAACCGCCCGGCATCGCTGACATCAGTCGGCTCAGCATGCCCGCGGCCGTTACGCGCCCGGCGGTCGCGGGCACCGCTGCTATGGCTGGGCGTGCAGGGAGCAAATACGAATGACCCGTCGACAGGACAAGGAATACGACCTGACCGACTTCGACGCCGACAAATTCTGGATCGAGTCGCACCGCGCGACCGCCGCCACGTACTACTTCCCGAGTCTCGCGGACAAGAGCGCCCGATCGACTCGGCTCGGCATGGCGGTCGGAGACCTCCTCCGATCCGCCATGATCTGCGGTGGCATCGACGTGATGCCCTTCACGATCCGCGACGAGAGCCTCGTCGTCGTAGCGTGCAGAGGCTACGAGACCGTCGGCATCTCGATCATCGACCCAGGCGGCGATGTCCCACGCGACGTCGTGACATGGATGGAGCCGACCCACGCGGCGTGGGTGGAGCAGGTGCTCAAGATCGAACTTCTGCGTAACGCCCGTGAGGCGGGCATCGACCGAGTGATCGTCCGGGACGGCACGGCGACAGAGGCCGTCTACAAGGCCCTCGGCCTGCACCCCATCGAGATGACCGCATGACCGAGGCCTCACGGACCGCTCACGCCCTCACCGGAATGGTCTCGATGAAGTCGCAGGCCAGTAGGGCGTCGGCTGGGCGAAAGTGTTCGCGACCTACCGAGGGGCGCCCGAGGTGGGGTTGCCGGAGATTTCGCCGGAGGGGGTGATGTCGTCGATTATCTCGGTGGGTCCGGCGGCGAAGGCGGAAGCGGCAGTCGCAGCGCCAAGGCCGAGCGCGAGAAAACCGGCTGCGGCCACAACGGCAAGCTTCTTGAGCAGTCTGACGTGTGTCACGAGACCTCCTGCGCGATACGAAGATGCAGGGGCGATCGTAGGGGACACCGAGATCGCGACACAATCCTCCGCATGAGGCTGGGGCGCGGGCCCACGTATGGCAGGTATGTGACGGTGTCAGGTGGACACCGACGCTGCACGAGCGGGTGGGGGCACCGTGTGGTCGGCCGGTACGGACGCCGTGGGGACGTCCTGCCGTAGTCTGCCCTGATGAATTCGTAGCCTGCCGAGTCATCTGTAAGGTATCTGCAACTCTCCGCGTCTATACATGCACATGTGAACCATGGCGCCAGAAGCCCGCACGAGGGCCGTGTTCCCTACGCCGATCCCTACGTCATCGCCACGAATGGGCCCGGCGGCGTCATTGTGCTGCCGACGCGGTCAAGGGCGGGGAGTGTCTTCTGATGGCGTTGGAGATCGGATTCCTTGGCCCGTTGCAGGTTCTGGGTGGTGACGGACCGGTTCGGGTCGTGGGGAGTCGACGTATCGGTGTGCTGGCCAGGCTGGCCCTGAACGCCGGGCAGGTCGTGCACGCCGAGCGGATCCTCACCGACGTCTGGGGCGATGGCTCTGCGGTGACCGCGGGCAAGCAGCTTCACATCGTGATCTCCAAACTCCGTGAAACCCTCGGGCCCCACAGCGCTGAGGAGGTCATCCAGACGGTGCCCGGCGGTTACCGGCTCGCGCTCGAACCCGACCACGTCGACGCCCATCTGTTCGGCCGTCTGGTCAAACGTGCCCGCATCGCCCAGGCGCAAGAGGGCAGGGCTGTCGCGGACGCTCTGTTCCGCGCGGCGCTGCAGTTGTGGCGGGGGGAGCCATTGGCAGAGCTGGCCGCCCCCTGGGCGCGGATCGAAGCCACCCGTCTGGAGGAAGAACGCCTCACCGTTCTGGAGGACCACGCCGATCTCCGCCTGGCCGCCGGGGACCATCACGCGGTGGCCACCGACCTGGCCGTGCATGTGCGGACCCACCCCTTGCGCGAACGTGCCGCCGCTCAGCTCATGCTCGCCCTGCACCGCGCCGGTCGTTCATCCGAGGCGCTCGCGGTCTACCAGGACACCCGCAGGGTCATGGTCTCCGAGCTCGGTATCGAACCCGGTGCCGAACTTCGCCGCCTGCACCAGGCCGTCCTGGTCAAGGATCCCGTCCTCGATCTGGCCGCTCCGGCCCAGCAGGTCATGGCCGGCGAGCCGTACGTCCCGGCCGAGATGCCCGCCGACACCCGTGCCTTCACCGCCCGCGCCGCCGAGATCGATCGCCTGCGCACCGCGCTCGGACCCGCCCACGGGCCTGTCGTCACCGTGATCGACGGACCTGGCGGTGTTGGTAAGTCCGCCTTGGCTGTTCATGTCGCCCACGCGATGGCGGCCCGGTTCACCGATGGCGTCATCTACCTCAACCTGCACGGGTCCACCCCTGGTCTCGACCCGTTGCCCCCGGCCCAAGCCTTGCGCCATCTGCTGCGTTCTCTCGGTCTGGACGGTGCCGCCGTTCCCGCCGGCCTGGACGAGGCCGCCGCGCGTTACCGGTCCCTGACGGCGACCTGCAATCTGCTGGTCATCCTGGACAACGCCCGTGACGTCCGCCAGATCCGCCCGCTCATCCCCGCCGGTTCCGGCTGCCGGGTCCTGATCACCTGCCGGGACCCGCTGGCCACTCTCGACAGCGCTCGCCGTCTCCATCTGGGCGCCCTGAACGCCGCCGACGCCGCCGCGCTCCTGTCCCGTCTGGCCGGACCCGATCGGGTACGCGCCGAGCCGCAGGCGGCCGAGCGGGTCGTCCACCTGTGCGGTGGCTTTCCTCTCGCCCTGCGGATCGTCGGCGCCCGCCTGGCCGCCCGCCCCGACTGGGCCCTGTCCGACCTGGAAGCGCGGCTGGCCGACGCCACCCGCCGCCTGGACGTGCTGGAGTACGCCGACCTGGCCGTCCGCGCCAGCATCGCGGTCAGCCACCACCACCTCCACGAAGAGCCCACCGGCCATGACGCCGCCCGCCTGCTGCCCCTGCTCGGCCTGCTCGACCTGCCTGCCCACACCCCCGCCGCCACCGCCGCCCTGACCGGCTGGCCGCACCACCGCGCGGAAGCCGCCCTGGAACGCCTGCTGGACGCCCGCCTCCTCGAACCCGCCGCCCCCGGCCGTTACCAGTTCCACGACCTGGTCGGCCTCTACGCCCGCGAACGAGCACACCAGGACCTGCCCGAGCAGGAACGCACCAACGCCGTACAGCGCGCGCTGCACCACTACCTGACCACCCTGTGGATGGCGAACACCCTGTTCAACAACGAGCCCGTACCGCGCTGCCCCGTCGAACTGCCCGCCACCATCTTCAAGGACCCGGCCGAAGCCGAACGATGGGTCCAGGACGAACGGGACAACCTGCTCGCTGCCGCGCAGCAGGCGTTGACCGGCCCCGACCCGGCGACCGCCGTCGGCCTGGTCATCGGACTCCACTGGCCCTTCTGCTACCAGGGCTGGCACACACAACTGGCCGACCTCTACACCCACGCCATCGAGGTAGCCGACCACGTCCACGCATGGGAGGACAAAGCCCAGCTCCGCAGCTTCCTCGGCTGGGTACACCGAGACCAGGGCCGCTACGACGCCGCGATCGCCCAACTGGAGACGGCCCTCACCGACTGGGACCGCGCCGGCCTGCCTCGGCGGAAGGCCGGGGTGCTCAACAACCTCGGCGTCATCAACACGATCGTGGGCCGTCTCGACGAGGCACTCGGCTACTTGGAGTCCGCGTTGGAGCTCAACGACGACGCAGAACGCCCCGCGGCCGCGGCGGTGCTCCGCAACAACCGGGTGCACGTCTACTACCGGCAGGGGCGCTTCGACGAGGCGATCGCGGAAGCACGCCAGTTGGTGGAGCTGTGGCCGAAAACGGACCCGCTCGCCGATGCGGGCATCGCACACGGTTCGCTGGGCGACGCCTACCGCCATGCCGGTCGGCTGACCGAGGCGGTGGAGAGCTACACGACGGCCGTGCGGCTGCTCCACGAGTCGGGATACCGCCTGAAGGAGGCCGTGTCACGCTGGTGGTTCGGCACCACGCTGCACGATCTCGAACGGCACGGCGAAGCGTGGAAACAGTGGGAGGAGTCCGTTCGCCTCCTGCGCGACGCCCGCCTGCTCACACCCGGGGAGGCGACCGAGATCCTCGCCCAGCCCGTGCCGGAAACACCCCAGCCGATCAAGAACATGCTCTGACCCGCACCCCGGTCGCGTGCCCGACATCTCGATCTGTACAAATTCTGGCGGACTACGCCGACCGACCTGACCGCCCGCCCCGGCACCGAACGCGCCGTCCATGGCCCTTCGGCCTCGGCCAGGATCGAGGTGTTCGCGTTCTGCTCCGGCGGGACCACGATCGGCTACTTCGCCGCTCTGGACCCGGCCGAGGCACTGGAGGAGGGGCTGAGAGCCGCGCTGCTGCGCCTGCAGTCCACGTACGGGTCGGCCGCGGAACCCCTGCCCGACCGGCTGCGCGGCTCATGGCGAGGCGGCTCGGCCCCGGCTGCCGAGGCGGCCGTGGAGGCGGCCACGGTGGCGGCACGGCTGCGCGCCCGGGGCCGGGTGGCGGTGGCCGTTGATCATCGGTCGGGCGGCGACGTCGTTCCGCTTCGCGCGGAAGAGCCGCCACCGTAGAGGACCTGGAGGCGCAGTACGACACGGCCGCCCATACCGAGGAAGCCCTCACTCTCAACGTCGAGGACCTCGACCCGGAATTCCGCCGCGACCGTGTCGTCACCAAGCGGCCGCACTCATGCGCTCGGCGTCGGGCTCGGCGTTGGGCTCTGCGTTGGCCGAGCCTGACCGGGTCAGCCTGCGAGCTGCTTCTGCAGGGCCTCGGCGTCGTGGAGGGCCGACATGTGCAGAAACTTCCCGTCGCGAATCCGGTAGATGGCGTACTCGACGATCTCGATCGACTTGCCGGTGGGAGCTGCCCCGAGCCACTCCTTGGCGGGGGTACCGGTATTGATCAGACGGGCGGCGAGGCTGTCGCCATTGATGGCGAGCTCCTGGGTCTCCCAGTGGAAGTCGGGGACCGCGTCGACGATGCTGTTCAGCTGCGCGACGAGGGCCGCGCGGGAGCTGGGCTCGCTGTGCATGACGATGGACTCGTGGACGAACTCGTCCATGCGGTCGAACTCGTGCGCGTTGAGTGCCTCGATGTAGCGCTCGTAGAACTCGCGCGGGTTGGTGTCAGGCATGGTGGCCTCTCTGTCGCCCAGATCGGGGCTGTGGTCGGATGGTGATGACTCACGACGCCCTTCCGCGATCTCATCGCGGCGGTGATCGCAGAAGGGGGAACCTCGATCCCGCGACTTCTATTCCAAGCGGTACATAAGTCGGTATGCCGCGCCACCGACGCACTCGCACCGGCGGATCTCGTCACACCCCGGCAAGCGCAATGAGGAGCGGGACGAGCAACGCGGTCGCGTTGTTGACGCCGTGCAGGGCGATGCCCGACCAGATCGAACCCGACCAGCGAAACAGCAGGGCGGCGAGCACGCCGCCGACGAACGCCACGGGCAGGATGGGGTTGATGCCAAGGAAGGATCTGACCGCGAGAATGGGCCGATGATCGACAGAGAGCACGCCGTGCGCCTGATCGAAGAACTGCTCCGTGCTGACCGCGGGACCGTGGATGGTCACGGCCAAGTGAGTCCCCTTGCGATCACCAGGGTCACCGAGCATCGCCTCGGCTGGATCGTCAGCTATCAGTCCCAGATATACCTCCGCAGCGGCAGCACCAGCGATCTGCTTGCCGGCAACGGCCCCTATCTGGTCGACCGCCGTGACGGCAGTATCCATCTCATCCCCGTCACCGACTACGTCGCCGGGCTCTGGGAAGAGGACTACGAGCAGCGCATCAAGCCCATCGGCTCTGTTGAGAACGACCCTCATCGCGACATTCCGTTCGCGACCGAAGTTCGTGCGGCGCTGGGGGACAGCCGGGTCGCCGCCATCCGCCTCCTCCGGCGACGCGCTCCCATCCTGAACATGACCCAAGCCAGTGACTACGTTGCCGCGATCGGGACCGGCGAACGCCCAGCAGCCGAGTTGATCGAACTGGTCAGGCCACCCGAACCGTTCTCACCCCGACTGGGAATCACGACCATCACAGGCCCCCTCCTGTCGGCCACCGACCCTCCTGAACCCACCTCGGCGTCACCACCCAGCGCCCAGGCGCGGCGACCCGAAAATGAAGAGTGACGCGGCTTCGCACGGTGGACGCCGAACGCGGCGAGCCCGCGGATGCGGATGTTCACGGCGACTGCAAAGGTCATCAGCCCCATCGCACCCGATACGAGAAGCCCCACGACGCCGACCACGGCGGCGTTCTCAACGAGCAATGGGTTGGCTGAAAGGAGAGACCGTCGGGACGCGGTCAATACATCGCTCGTACGGCCCGTTCAGATTGAGCACGTCAACGGTCCGCCTGGCGAGTGTCCGCGCCGGATTCGATCCGGGGCGTCGTCCGCGTACCGGAGGGCGATTTTTGTGAGCGCGGCCGGCGTCGCTCCGGTGAGGCGGCTCTGCGCGGATGCGTGTCGGATGCGTTCGGATCCTTCATCTCGACAGAGTCGTACCCCTGCTACGGCTGCCAGCTACGCAGTGCCATGTCGGCGATGTCCTGGAGTTCGTCGTGACCGAGGCCGCCGGCCGCCTGGACGGCGATGCCGAATGCCACCGCCATGATGTATCGGGCGAGTCGCCCTGGGTCGGCGTCGCGCGGGAGGTCGCCCTCGTCGACGGCGCGTTGGAAGCGCTCCTCAAGGCGTAGACTCGCGTCGTTCCGCCAGCCGACGAGCAGATCGTGCGCGGGTCGGCCTCCGTCGCTCGCGGCCAGCGCGCCCTGCACTGTCAGGCATCCAGGATGGTCTTCGGAAAGGGTCGTGGTCCGAACCGCTCCACGCAGGAGCGCCTCGGCCACCCCTCGCGCGGTCGGCTCCTCCAGGGCGCGCGTCGCGTAGGAGGCCGGCCCCTCGGCGTAGCGCTCCAGTGCCCTGCGGAACAACTGCTCCTTGTTGCCGAAGGCCGCGTACATGCTCGTCTTGGTGATCCCCATGGCCCCGGTCAGATCGGAGAGGGTCGCCCCCTCGTATCCCCGCTCCCAGAACACCTGCATGGCGCGCTCCAGCGCCTCGTCGATGTCGAATTCCCTGGGCCGGCCCATGACAGTACTCCGGGAATCACCCATGCCACAATTGTACTCCTCGGTACGGATCGGAACTGAGATGCTGGTCACGTCATCGCCGCGACGTTCCCGCTGGACCAGCGCCGCCCACGGGCACCCATGAGACTTCGGTACCGAGCAGTACTGAAGTGTTACGGTCTTTCTCAGCACCTGCGTCGACGTATCTGCTGGACCTGACATGCCGGCAGGCGAGACGACGACGCACTCTGTGAGCGCGGGAAGGAGACGACGTGGCCTGGAGCACACGCGAACTCGCGGAGCTCGCCGGCACCACGGTGAACACCATTCGGCACTACCACCGGCTCGGCCTGCTCGACGAGCCCGAGCGCAGGTACAACGGATACAAGCAGTACGGGGTGCAGGATCTCGTGCACCTTCTGCGCATCCGACGGCTCGCCGAGCTCGGCGTGCCTCTCTCGCAGATCGGAGAAGTCGGCGCGGGCGGGGACAGCACCCCGGATGCACTGCGACAGCTCGACGCCGAACTCGCGGCACGCATCGAGCGCCTGCAGAGAGCTCGGTCCGACATCGCGGCCATCCTGCGCGACAGCGCGCCGGCCGACGTGCCGGCGGGGTTCGAGTCCGTCGCCTCACGCCTGTCCGAGGCTGACAGCTCGATCATCCACATCTACACGCAACTCTACGACGAGGATGCGATGACGGACCTGAGGCGCATGGTGGAGGCCGACACCGGCTCCATAAGCGCCGACATCGACGCCTTGTCGCCCGACGCGGACGAGGCGACCAGGCAGCGACTCGCTGAGAGACTCGCGCCGATCCTCGCCCAGAACCTCATCGACTATCCCTGGCTGAGCGATCCGGCGGCGCATCTGTCGAAGAGTGAGCATGTCACGCAGCAGACGTTCATCGAAGCGGTGATCGAGCTGTACAACACCGCCCAGCTCGACGTACTGCACCGCGCCAGCATCCTCGCGCACGAGCAACCGCGCATCGCGCGCGAGGCGAATGGCGACGACTGACAGTCGCCTCCCACGGGGTTTGACCATGTTCCAAGAACACGGTCTCTACTGGGGCTCCAGTCGAAACAGATCGCGATATGCGCGAGACGCAGCCCGAGGAGCCGTCGTGAATCCCATCGAGACCCTGGTCCGTAACTTTCAAGATCTCGTGGCTCAGGTTCCCGACATCGTCCAGCCCCTCATTGTCATGCTCGCCGGAGCGATCCCGTTCATCGAGGGCGAAGGAGCGTCGCCGATCGGCGTCCTGGGTGGGATCCATCCCATCGTCGCCGGCATCGCCGCGGCTTCAGGGAACTTCCTCAGCGTTCTCGCGGTCGTGCTGCTCAGCACGCGAGTCCGCACCACTGCGGCGGCTCGTCGCGCGCGCCGGGTTGAGACGCCCGCGGAGCCCAAGCCCGAGTCGAAGGGACGTCAGCGCTTCCGTAGGTACCTGGTCCGATTCGGCGTGCCCGGCGCGAGCATCCTCGGGCCCCTGGCAATTCCCACCCAATTCACCTCCGCCATGCTCGTCGCCTCCGGGACGCCGCGAGGGTGGGTCCTGCTGTGGCAGGCGGTGGCGATCCTTGTCTGGACGACCGTGACCACGACCCTGTCCTGGGGCATGCTCACGGCCCTGCTGGCCTGAACACACCGCGACGGATTCTCATCGTGACGCCAGCGCCACCTCGATCGACGACAGAACTCTGGTCCTCGACAGAACCGATCCACCACAGAAAGAAGTGACCGATGAATCAACAACCTGACGAACCGTTCGTCGGCGGCGAGACCGAGACGCCCGGCGAGGCGAAACGGCTCGGCGCTCCGACCCTGGCGGAGGATCTCCTGCTCCTCCTGTTCCAGCCGGCCTCCGGCCTCCAGGCGGGCACCGGGACCATCGCAGGCGAGAACACCCTCTTCTACACCCTCGCAGGAGCGGTGCTCGCGGATCTCGCCCTCGGCCAGCACGTCCGAACCGGCACCGGCAGGGGCGGGACGACACGGGTGGAAGCCGTCGAGGACCGCCCGCCGTCGGACGACATCCTCCGCTCCGCCTGGGACTACGTCTCCCAGAAGCCCCGAGGCGTCCAGACGGTCCTCGCAGCGATCGGGCCGACACTGCGCAGCCCGCTGCTGGACAGGCTCATCGAACGCGGCGACATCCGCCGCGAAAGCCGCAAGGCGCTCGGCCTGTTCAACACGACGGTCCTCAAGGACGGCGGAAGCGGGCGCCGGTCTCGGCTCCTTGAGGAGGTCCGCGACGTGCTCGTCGAGGGCGCGGAACCGCAGCCCCGTATCGCCGCGCTCGCGGCACTGCTCTCAGGAAGCGGGACGCTTCCCCAGTTCCACCGCGAGATCCCCTGGACCTCCCCTGTGATCACCCGCGCCAAGGAGCTCGAGCAGGGCAACTGGGGAGCCGGAGCCGCCGCCGAAGCGGTTGCGCGCACCGTCACCGCAACCATCGTCAACAACGTCGTCATCGCGGCGGCCGTGCTTCCGCAGAACTAGCCGTGCTTCCGCAGAACCAAAGGAACGACCTGCGTCGATCTCACGACGATTGTCCAATGATGACATCCAGCCCGATTCCGGATCCGCCGCCGAGAATCGCCCGAAGCCTCGACACGGCGCATCGACAAGTTCAGCAGAACCGGGGAGTTGAATGAGCAGCTACGCAGTGACGGGTTCGGCATCGGGGATCGGCGCCGCGGTAACCGGGCGACTTCGTGCCGCCGGACACTCCGTGATCGAGGTGGATCTGCACGACGCCGACATCCTCGCCGATCTTGGGACACCGGAAGGCCGCTCGGCAGCGGCCGCCGGAGTGCTCGAGCGGTCCGGTGGCGTACTCGACGGTGCGGTCCTCGCCGCCGGGATCGGCCCCTCACCCGGTCCCGACCGCCCACGGAAGATCGCGCAGATCAACCACCTGGGCACGGTCGAGCTGCTGACCGCCCTGCGGCCGGCGCTCGCGGCGAGCGGCGATGCCCGGGCCGTGGTGTTCGGCAGCAACTCGGCGAGCGTCACCCCTGGAGTACCCCGACGGGTGATCCGCGCCCTGCGCGCCGGTGAGATCGACCGGGCGGTGCGGACGCTGCGACTGTTCGGGCCGGTCGCCCCGAACATCGCCTACGCGGCATCGAAGATCGCGGTGACCGACTGGGCACGCAGAGCGGCCGTGACACCGGCGTGGGCCGGCGCCGGGATTCGGCTCAACGTGCTCGCCCCAGGACCTGTGCAGACCGCCCTGCTCGACGAGGAGCTCGCGAACCCGGCCGCGGCCAGAGCGTTCCGCGCATTCCCCATCCCGGTCGGTGGAGTGGGTGACCCCGGACACCTCGCCGACTGGGTGATGATGATGCTCTCGCCCGCGGCCGCGTTCCTTTGTGGCAGCGTCATCGTCGTCGACGGCGGCTCCGAGGCGTGGCTCCGCGCCGGTGAGTGGCCACGGCCCGTTGCCCTCCGGCAGGTGCCCCGCTATCTGTTGCGTTATCGAGCCTTCTCCCGGTCCTCGCCCACCCGATCACCCTGAACCGTTGGACGGCTTCTTCGCCCGGTCCTTCCGTTCGCCCGCCCGGTCTGGTGGTCTCGCCGAGTTGGGAGGCGGCACGCAACTGCGGCACGGGCGCGGCCTCCTTGTCCTCGTGGCCGTGGACCTGATGGCTGCCGTCGTGGCTGTCCTGACCTGGTACGGCAGGCCGGGATGGTTCGGACAGACAGGCCGAACCCGCCCACGTCGATCTCGCCGTCCGGCCGTACAGGTGCCATTGGCCGTCGGAGCGGGCCAGACGTACGTGCGTCTGCGGGACGGCCTTTCCTGCGGCGTGGCCGGAAATGCCTGCCGTCGCGAGCACCAGGCGGTCGGCGACGAGGACGGTGTCGACCAGGCCGGGAAGGCCGGCGTTGACGATGCTGGCGGCCGGGTCGGTGACCGGGAAAACGGTCAGGTCGTCGGCGCGCAGAAGGATGAGGTCGGCGTCCTTGCCGGGTGTGATGCTGCCCGTTCGGGCGTAGAGTCCGCACGACTGGGCGGCGTCGATGGTGGCGAACGACAGCAGGTCCCGGGAGCGCAGGCCACCGTCCAGGCCGCGCTGCACGGCGAAGGCGGTGCGCATGGTGGAGAACATGTCGCGGCCGGCCGATGGGACGTCGTCAATGGACAACGTCGGGCGCAGGCCGGCCGCCAGCGCCCGGCCGGTCATCGGCCGGCCGAACCCCATCTTCAGCTCGACGTCCGGGCTGATCGACACCGAACTGCCCGCGTCGGCGAGCATCCGCAACTCCTCGTCGCTGATGCCGTTGGCCTGCTGGTGTCCTCGGGCCCGCGCAGCCCCAGCGCCATGGTGACCAGGCCGTCTCCGGCCAGGCTGGAGCGGACGCGGCGGATCTCGGCGTCGACGGGGTCGGGGGTGCCCCATCCGGCGCCGAGGCAGAAGATCGACCGCCCCGGTGTGTCCCGCAGCGCGGCGACGGCGGCGTTCTCATGCTCGTGGCTCTGCACGATGTGGTACCAGTCCAGCATCGTGGTCACGCCGGAGTGCAGGGCCTCCAAGCGGCCGAGCAGGGTGCCCACGTAGACGGCCACGGTGACCAGCTACGTCACCATGAAGACGCTCTCCGCCGACAGCAAAGGCCCAGGCGGTCGAGCTCTCTGACGGTCGCGTAGTTGTCCACTTCCTGCGGGGGCACGGACGGGCGGGAAGGCCAGGTGGTGGCGGCACCGGGAAATGCGCCCGCATCGTTTCCCTTGAGTCAGGACATCGTGGGGCAGCGGGACTTCTGGCGGGCTTCTCGCGAGGCCCGCCGGAAGTGCATCTTGCGTCTTCAGCCGACGAGGCCGGGGGCCTCCTCGCTGATGGGCAATGCCGAGATGGCGGCCAGTGTCTCGTTCTGAGGCCGCTGATGCTTCATGCGTAGTCGCCGCCAGGCGGTGGTCCACGCCTGCAGGTCCTCTTCGGAACCGGAGCAGGCCCAGACGAAGGCCCGGACCAGCTTCTCGGGCGGCAGGTGGGAGGACTTCAGAGCTTCACACAACGTGCTGGCGCCGAACGCCTTGCGAGCGCGTCGGACGATTTCCCGATAGCTGGGCTCGCCCGCCCAGATTCGGTACTGCTTCAGCAGCTCCACGAACTCGGCGGGAGTCCGCGCGGACAGCGGATCCGGCTTCAGAACATAGCCGGGAAGGTCTGCCGGCGGCCCGAACGGCAATTCCGGCGGCCCGCCGGCCTCCGCCTGATTCAGCCGTTGACTGCCGAGGCTTCCAGCGATGTAGGACTCTATCGCCGTGGTCGTGGCAGCGGCACGAGCGACCCCTGCCTCAGCCATCACCCGCTTGTATTGCTGCTCAGTAAGGTTGTGCTGCTGCTCGGTAAGCCTCAGCTTCCTTTCCGCCTGCGCGCGCCGGGCATCGGCGTGCGTCAACTCTTCTTCGGCACGCACGCGTTGGGCGTCAGTCCGCCCCAGTTCCTCTATCGCATCCCGGTACCGGGCGTCGGCGTGCGCCAGGTCGTCTTCGGCACTCGCGCTACGACCGTCGGCCTCCGCCAGCCCTCCCTCCGCCCGCGCAACCGCACTGTTTTCCCTGGCGTCCAGAGACCCGACTCTCGCGTACGCCTGGTCGGCTTCTTCCGCCAGGACCCGTACGGCACGTATTCGGTCCTTCTTGGCCAGGGTCAGAGCCAGTGCCGCCTGCTCGCGGTCTTCTTCGGCCGTCGCCAGGAACCGTGCGGCGCGCTTGTGCTGCTTCTCGGCGGCGGCCAGGGTCCCCAGCGCGCGCGTGCGGTCCTCTTCCGCCAACGCCAAGGTCTGCAACGCTTCCCGCAGCCGGAACAACGAGTTGTCCGTCGCTCCTTTCCCTGCCGGGCGCTGGGGCTCTTCACCGCCCTTGCGAATCACCATTCGCTCAGATCGTCTTCGACCGGGGAAGGAACCGCTGCGTGGCCTTGACCGCCACCGCCGCGGTGCCCGCGATCAGCGCGAGTGCTACCTCCGGCTCATAGCCCAGACGCAGCAGTGTCACCGTGAACACGATGACGATGATCAGGATGACGACGCCGGCACCCGGGAAGCGGAAACGAACAGAGAACATCGAGAGGATCACCTACTTTTGAAGGCTCGACCACGGAAAGGCCCCAAAAAACCTTGTGATCCCATCGGCGCCAACCGTCCGGAATCAGGGGCGTTGAACCAATGATGGCCCACGCCGCACGACTGTTCGGCTCCATGCGCGGAATCGGGGAAACGCTGGTGGGCGCGGATGTTCAGAGACGTTCGGCACTGTTCGGTGGCGTTCAGAGTTGGACACCGCTATTCGCGAACGTGCGAATATGCCACACACGCTACCGATGTCCATTTTGCACCGCTTCAATAGAGGAAAGTTCGCCTGAGAGCTGGTGAACTTTTCGAAGGGGACCATCCGTCTCGACCACGGAACACCTCGACCTCGGGGGCCTGCTGCGCCAACAGCGGGCCCCTTCTCTGTCGCCTTGTGCTGTCCTTGTGCCACCAACTGCGCCACGCCCACGCCACCGAACTCTGCGCCGCTGCGATGTGCATCTGATCATCCAGCCGAGGCCGGCGTTCGGCGGGCGGCTTCAAGGGCGAACCGGGCCGGGGCGAACCCCTGCGCGCTCTCCAGACTCGGCTCAGCGGACATATCCGTCGTGTTCGGGATCGGCTGGCACCAGACGGAAGTGTTCGTGGTCTCCGATGCCGCCGACGTCCTCTGGCGACCCATGAGAACACCGTAGGATCGGGTGCCGTGGCGAAGAAGCGTAGAGCGAAGGCAAATCCCACGCGGGGAGTCAGCGGCAATCCTGCTCGGCGCGCTTTGCAACTCGCCGCCCGTCAGCCCGCACCCGACCCTCGTTCTGTGCTGTTCGAGTCGCTGATGGGGACCGCTGGGGATCAGTGGTGGCCGGACTCCCACAATGCGATCATCGAGCGCCTCGCCGACCTGCCCGCCCACTCGCCTCTGCGGCTGGAGAACGCCGTCGTCGACCTCGTCGGCGAGGAGTTGTGGGCGCGCACACAGACCGAGACCATGGGTTTCCACTGGGACCAGTACCTGGCCTCCCTGGCTGACCTCGTCCGCGACGAGATCCAGATGGCCGCGCGCACCGGCGGGCCGACAAGCGACCTGTGGCGGCTGCTGCACGGGCTCGCCGCGATGACCCCGCCGTCCAGCGGGCAGACGCTGCGCCGCGACCCCGACCTGGCCGTCCGCGAAGCCATCAAGGACACCACGACGGCGTTGGCCAAGGCCGGGATCGCTCCCGGGTGGCCGAGTGAGATCCTCCGGGCCACTCCGACCGGAGAGCCACTGCTGCTGGCCGACGAGTACGGCTCGCGGTACGCGCTCCTCGCCCCCTTCGCCTGGGGCGAGGAGGACCCGCACTGGTACTGCTGGGACATCGACCGCTGCGCCCGAGACCAGGTCGTGCACGCCGCCGTCTTCGCCTCACCGGAGGAAGCGCTCGCCGAGTGGCGAGCCGCCGTGGGGACGCACGCGGCGCCCGCCTCCACCCAACCGGCCCCGTGCGACGAAGCCACCGCCCGCGACCTCCTGGATCCGCTGCGCCGTTCGGGCCTCCTGGGCGCCCTGCTGCTCGGCAGTGAGTCGCAACAGCTCATCGCCGAGCATTTCCGGCTGAGCCAGCGCGCCGGCGCCCTCTGCGAGTCGTTCGCTGTCGCTCCTGAGCCCAAGCCCGAGCGGGACCTCGCCCCGATCATCGACGACTTCGCCGCCTGGCTACGCGATCGAGCTGACCACAGACCCGAACGAGAGGACATCGCCACGCTCGCCGACACCTGGTCCCGCCTCTCCGGACCCGGTTACTACGCCTGCTCCCCGCATCGGATCGAGCACACCGTGATCCTCGTCGCAGACGGATACATCAAGAAGTACGCCGAGGCCGTACTCGATCTGCTACCCCAGTGGGTCGAATGGTGCATCGAACGCACCGGCCTGACCGGCGAACTGGCAGAGCGAGCCCGCCAAGCAGCCGCGAACAACCGGTGGGACGGATCCGACACCATGGATCTGCGCCGCACCGAATAGTCGAACCGCTCCCGGATGTCCGCGCTGCGCGCCAGCGCTGGAAGCGCCGGCGGCGGCCGGACCGGCGCACCCGAGTCCATCGGATGGCTCCGGCTCCTGCCGCGTCGGCAGTGACACCCGCAGGGTGAGGCAGGCAGCCCACGATGCCCGGCCTCGAAAGCCATGGCTCCGCCCATGCCCGGGTCGCGACGTGGTTCTTCGCCGTGCCGGGGAGAGGCGACGGGCTGGAACGCCTGGTCAGACCGGCCACGACGCCTTGGTTGGGGTCACTATCTAGAGATAATTCAGTAGAAATCAAACCGCATATGGAAAGATGCCGATCCCTAGGCGCGCGTCGGCTCCGCGTCGGCTCGGGGAAGGAAATGGTACGGCATCGTGTCAGATCGTGATCACGGGGCATTTGCGGCAAGCGGGGATAACTCGCCTCCTGGTGGAGGGATGGCGCAGCCTCAGCAGCACGCTCCGCAGGGACCCTGGGGGCCGCAGGGACAGCAAGGGTACGGGCCGTCGTCAGGCCAGGACGTCCCCGGCTACGGCACCCAGCAGGGCCCCGGCCACCAGGAACACGGTCAACACAACCAGCAGGCGCCCTGGCCGCAGCCTGGCCAGGGCGGTCCGCCTCCTGGTGCCGCCGGCTACGGACAACCGCCCAGCCCTGGCCCCGGGCCGTACGATCGGGGCGCGGGTCACTACGGCCAGGGTCAGCCACACCCGGGCAGTCAAAGCCACCAGCAGCAGCCCCACGGCCAGGGCCAGGGCCAGCCGCAGCAGCCGCACGGGCAGAGCCACCAGCAGCCGTACGGTCAAGGCCAGCCGCAGCAGCCGCACGGGCAGAGCCACCAGCAGCCCTACGGGCAGAACCCGGGGCAGTACCGCTTTGAGACCCAGGCGTGGCCGGCATCCACACCGCCCACCGGCGCTCAGCCCGGCAACCGCACCAACCCCGCCCTCATCGGCGTGATCATCGCCCTGTCGGCACTGCTGCTCCTCGGCGGTGGCGCGTTCGGCACGTACGTCTATCTCAACACCCCCGGCCCGGAGGCCACCACCGTCGCTCAGCCGAGCCTCCCTCCGTCGTACGCGTCGCCGTCGGTTGCGCCACCGTCGTCCGCGCCACCGTCACCGACCGAATCGCCCGACGTCCAGCCCACTGAGCCGTCCACCTCGCCGAGCAGCCCCAGCAGCGGATCGGACGGGCCGCTCGAGCACACGGAATTCGGCGACTGGAACTACTCCCTGAAGGACGAGAAGTACGCGGCGAACAAGGTCGGCGGCTGGACGTACGACTCATGCGACCCGGTGGACGCCGAGGGCCTGATGGCCGACAACGGCTGTGAAAACGCCGTCCAGCTCGCCTACAGTGCTTATGGTGGGAACCTCAAGGCGGTGCAGGTCATCTTGTCGTTCGCCAACAGCAGTGACGCCAAGAAGACCGCGAACGCGTTCAAGAACACCGCCGACAACAAGGTGAACTGGCGCAGGAGCAGCGCCCACAGCAGGTACGCCTACGGCTCGATCTTCACGGGCTCGTACACGAACTACATGGTCATCACGATCGTCACCGCCAACGAGTCGGCCAAGTCCAAGGCCAAGAAGTTCCACTCCGCCATGCAGGCCGATCGCGGCATCTACTTCTTCCTGGGCCGCCAGGACGAAAGGGTCGTCACCAGCTGACCGCGGCACCCGCCCGCAGCGCTCCGCCGTACACGCCCCCGGCCCGGCGTGGCGAGCGAGCGCACGGGAGACGTGCGGAATCGCGCGCTGTGGCGGGGGCATGGCCCTGGCAATAGCCGCTCGTTCACGGGCGAGGCGACATGTGAAACCCTCCCATGTCCTCGAGCCCGAGCACGGACGGCCTGTGGTTGGAGGACGGCCACGAATCGGTGGAGCGGAGGTATTCCGCCCCGCATCGTGCGGCCAAGCGGAAGAACCACCAGCGTGTACGTTCGTCGAGATTGCCGAATGTGCAGTGCAGGAGCGCAGCGGCCAGCAGCGACAAAGGTAGCTGGTTGATCCAGTCCTCGCGGAAGTCGTCGGTGATCAGTTTGGCGTCGACGTCGCGGACCGCACGCGTCAGTGGCGCGAAGAGGTCATGGCGCCCCTCACCTCGTACGATCTGGTCGACCAACTCCTCCTGAGCACGTGCGTCCAGCGGTACGCGTCCGGCGACGATGGAGAGCAGGAGCATGGCCGGATCTCTGGTCAGGGGCGCGCTGATGTCGAAGGTGGTCAGGTCGACCAGCCTGAACCGCTGCGGCAGGAGCTCCCCTTGCCCCATGCGCGGCAGGAGGATGTTGCCTGTATGCAGGTCGCCATGCGTCAGCCCGCGCAGGTGCTTCCTGTTCCACTTGCAGATCAACCCGTGCAACACCGCGTTGAAGGCGGCGATGATCTCCCGAGGGGACTCCAGTTCTGCCATCTGGCACATGGCGGCGAAGCTGCCTCCGGCGACCTCCTGCAGCAGTACGTAGCCTCCTGTGTCGCCGATGGCCGGTCCGCAGGTACCCGGAATCGCTAATATCAGCCGCTCTTCGATGGGGATAATCGGAAACTCTTCGGTCATCTAGGCGTGAATGGTCTGGAATTTTCCATGGAAAGCGTGGTGAGCTGCCTGATATATCGCTAGTTCCCGCCACTCCGTATCAATAGGATGGACGAGGGCGGTCGCCGGCGCAGCCGATCTCGACCGGCTGCGCCCGCGTCTTCCCCGGCTATCGGGTCGCCGGGATCGTGCCGTTGACGTAGTTGCTCTTGACGGTCTGGGCGATGGAGCGCTGCCAGGCCGTCATGTCCGCCTTGAGCTGGGCCGGGGTGCGGGTGCCTGTGCGCAGGTCGGCGATGAAGTCGTCGTACTGGTCGAAGGCCCAGTTCTCGATGCCGAAGGTGTACTTCTGGATGCCGCCCGTACCGTAGTAGCCTCCGGCACCGACCAGGGCGGCCGGGTCGATCGTGTGGTCGGCGTTGCGGCCACAGCTGTAGCCGCACGAGTTGTCGTCGGTGTAGTCGTAGACGAGGTGCCGCTTGGCGTTGCTCGCCAGGTACATGTCGGACAGTTCGGGCGGGGTCGTGCCCGCGTACGGGAAGAGCGGGACGAACACGCTGACCGTGGGCTCGCCGAGGGCCACCCACATCGTGGTGAGCTTGCCCTCGTACGGGTCGCCGATCTTGGAGCCGGTGATCACGGTGCCGAACGTGGAGACGAAACGGTTGAGGTGGTAGCCGGTGGACTTCTCCCCGGAGGGCAGGTCGCCGATGCTCTTGGACAGGGACTCGATGGAGTAGTCGCCGGGGATGCCGTACCCGCGCACCTCCTTCTGGATGAAGTAGCGGTAGTCCTTCTTGTGCGGATCGTCCATGCGGATGCCCGCGCGGTTGTGGCGCATGACGCCGCTGGTGGAGTCCTCCCAGTCGTGGACGCCGTCCGGCGTGTCGCCGGTGTTGACCACGACGTCGTTCTCCACCGTGGTGACCTGCTCGTCCACGAAGTACGGGAACCCGTTCGGCTTGGTCCACTGGACTCTGCTGAAGTTCGTCCGCCAGTCGTAGCCCGAGTAGGCGCCGTCGGCGGGGTTGGCCGCGTCCTTGTCGTCGGTGTGCGGCGCGGAGTAGTGGCCGTCGGCGTCCTGGGTGTACTCGGAGGTGATGTTGTCGCGGGTGAAGCTGTCACCGTCGATCTCGAAGACGGCGGCGTTGCCCCACCGGTCGAAGACGCTGATGATCGTGGAGGTGTTGCGGCCGGTGCTGGCGTTGAACCCGCCGCCGTCGTTGGTGTCGCGCAGCAGTTGCTCCACCTCGTCCACCCGTTCGGCCCGCGAGAGCACCAGGTGGTTGAGGTAACCGCCGGTCATGCCCTTGGCGAGGTCCTGGGAGACGGGGAAGCCGTGGCTGGAGGCGAAGGCGGAGTCGAGCGTGTGCCCGGCGACCTGGACCAGGCCGAGGCCGCGGTCATTGGCGCCGGCCCACGGGACGGTCGAGCCGGTGATCGGGTCCAGGCCGGACGAGCCGCGCGCCGTGACGCCGGTGTAGCCGAAGCGGGAGGTGTAGCGGTCGCCGCCGCCGAAGCTGCTGCCGTCGGCCGGCTGGTGGAACGGCACGACCTGCCAGCCGTCGGGCGTGGACCAGTGATCGCGGTTCTTCCATACGACCGGGCGGCCGTCCACGGTGGAGGCCCCGGTGGCGACGGCGGAGCTGGAGGCGTGCGCGGGCGGCGTCCAGACGAGGACGGAGACCAGAGCAGCGGCGGCGGCGAGCAGAGATTTCTTCTTCACCTGGGGGTGGCCTTTCGCATGAGGTCGGTGAACAGGGCTTGGGACTGCGGGCTGGTCGTGATGAGCTCCTCGGGGTGCCACTGGACGGCCAGGATCCGGTCTCTGGTGTGCTCCAGGCCCTCGATCAGGCCGTCCTCGCTGAAGACGGTGGCGTCCAGGCCGTCGCCGAGGAGCTTGACGCCCTGCTTGTGAATGCTGTTGACGCCGAACTCGTCCGGGCCGAACAGCTCACCCAGGCGCCCGCCCTTGGCGGTCACCCGGTGGGAGAGGTGGGTGCGCGCCGCGTCGGGCCGGTGGAGCACCGAGTACGGCGTTCGCGTCAGGTCCTGGTGCAACTCGCCGCCGTAGTACACGTTGACCACCTGCAGGCCGCGGCAGATCGCCAGCACCGGCAGGCCGCGCTCGATCGCCTGGTCGAGCATGGCCCACTCCAGCCGGTCACGCGGCTGGTCGAGCGTGACCGTCACGCCGTCCTCCACCGGCGAGTCGTAGCGGGCGGGCTCCACCGAGGCGCCGCCGGCCATGACCAGCGCGGACGCCTCGGCGGGCAGGTCGAGCGTGTCCTGCGACGGGGTGATCGTGCGCGGGACGCCTCCGACATGTTCGATCGCGGCCTCGTACGGGCGCGCGGGCGTGCGGTCTCCGGCGGTGATGATGATCAAGATGGAAGCTCCGGGAGTCATTTGAGGCCGGTGGTGGCGATGCCCTGCACCAGTCGGCGTTGGAAGAACATGAACAGCAGGAACAGCGGCAGCAGCGACACCACCGACATCGCGGTCATCGGCCCGAGGTCCGAGCCCGCGGTGGCGTCGAGGAACATGCGCAGGCCGACGGGCAGGGTGTACTTCTCCGCGCTGTTGAGGTAGATCAACTGCGGGAGGTAGTCGTTCCACGTCCAGATGAACGTGAAGATCGCCGTGGTGGCCAGCGCGGGTTTGATCAGCGGCAGTGTGATGTACCAGTACCTGCGAAAAGCGCCGCAACCGTCCACGGCCGCCGCCTCGTCCAGCTCGCGCGGCAGCCCGCGCAGGAACTGCACGTTGAGGAAGACGAAGAAGGCGTCCATGGCCAGGAAGTACGGCACGATCAGCGGCAGCGGGCTGTCCACCCAGCCGAACGCGTGGAAGATCGAGTACTGCGGGATCAGCAGCACGTCCTTGGGCAGCAGCAACATGCCGATGGTGAGCGTGAAGCACACTGCTCGGCCGCGGAAGCTCAGCCGTGCGAAGGCGTAGGCGGCCAGCGAGCACGAGATGACGTTCCCGGCGACCGCCAGCAGCGCGATGACGGTGGAGTTGCGCAGGTAGGTGCCGAACGACTCCACGCCCGCGCCGTCCCAGCCCTGGACGAAGTTGTCCAGCGTGGGCTCCGTCGGCAGGAGGGAGACGTTCTGCGCGATCTCGGCCGTCGACTTGAACGCCGTCATGACCATCCACACCAGCGGATAGAGCATGATCACGAGAGTCCCGACGATCGCGACGTGGGCGAGGCGGTTTGTCATGTGTTGTCCCCGTAGTGGACCCAACGGCGCGAGCTGCGGAACAGGAAGGCCGCGACCGCGGCCAGCGCGACCAGCATGAGCCAGGCCATCGCCGAGGCGTATCCCATGCGTTGATGGTCGAAGCCCTGCTGGTAGAGGTTCAGCGCGTAGAAGAGGGTGGAGTCGGCCGGGCCGCCGTTGCCGTCGCCGACGAGCTGGGCGGGAGCGAACGTCTGGAACGCTCCGATGATGCCCAGCAGCAGGTTGAAGAAGACGATCGGGCTCAGCATGGGCACGGTGACGCTGACGAACTTGCGCAGCCGGCCCGCGCCGTCGAGGGCGGCGGCCTCGTACAACTCGCCGGGGATCTGCTTCAGCCCGGCCAGGAAGATGACCATCGGCGCGCCGAAGCGCCAGATCTCCAGCGCGATGATCGTCCAGATCACCGTTCCCGGATCGTTGATCCAGGAACGTTCCGAGACGCCGAACCAGCCGAGCACCCCGTTCACCGGGCCGCCGTAGTCGAACATGGCCCGCCAGGTGATGGAGACCGCCACGCTGGCAGCCAGCAGCGACGGCAGGTAGAACAGCGAGCGGTAGACGCCCTGACCCCGGCGTTCCCTGGCGAGCAGGAGCGCGGCGGCCAGTGCGGCGCCGAGCTGCAGCGGAACCGCGACCAGCACGTACCCGCCGGTGATGAGCACCGAGTGCAGGAACCGGTCGTCGTCGGTGAACAGCTCCCGATAGTTGCCGAAGCCGATCCACTGAGGAGACGACAGCAGGTCGTAGTCGGTGAAGGACAGGTACAACGACCAGCCGAGCGGCGCCACCACCAGGAGGAGCAGTCCCACGGCCCACGGGATCAGGAACGCGTAGGCCGCGAGGTCACGCTTGATCAACTGGCTCGCCCCAGCACCTTGTCGGCCTCCTGGACGAAGGCGTCCGCGGCCTGTTCGATGTTCGCCTTGCCGAACCAGATGTCCTGGGTGTGCCGCGTGAGCAGGTCGGAGCGGATCTCCTTGCCGCCCGTGGGGTCGGGGGCGGGCGCCGCACCGCTGTTGCCGGGCTCGCGCAGGTAGTCGACGTAGTCGGCGATCTGCTTGTCCTGCGGGTCGAGGCCGGGCAGCAGGGAGGAGGCGATGGCGGAGTTCGGCGGCACGCCGCGCGACAGGCCCAGGGCTTTGCCGGCCTCCGGGTCGTTGAGCAGGAAGTCCACCAGTTGCACGGCCTCGCGCGGATGCTGGGTCTTGGCGTTGACCGCCCAGCTCACCGAGCGCATGAGGTGCACGCCGGGGCGCGCCTCCTCACCGGGCAGGGGGCCGTACTTCCAGTCCTCGCGCGGGAGGCTGACGCTGGTGCCGTACACGCTCATGGCGACCTTCTTGGCGGCCACCGGGTCCTGGGAGACGTCGCCGCCGGCCGAGCCGCTGGTGACGTCGGGTGGCGGGACGACGCCCTTGTCACGCAGGTCCGCCCAGAGCTTCCACCACTCCACCAGATCCTCCTTGGCGAAGCCGAGCGCCTTGCCGTCGGCGGAGAACCAGTCCTTGCCCTTCTGACGCAGGAACACCTGCAGGTGGTTGTGCTGGGCGCTGCTGTCGGCCAGCGCCCAGGTGCCCTTCGGCAGCGCGGCGGCCAGCTTCGTGGCCTGCGCGGCGAAGTCCTGCCAGCTCGTTCCGGCAGAGGGGGCGGCCAGGCCGCCGCTCTCCAGCAGTTTCGGCTGGTAGACCAGCGCCATCGGGCTCGTGCCCGCGGGCACGTCCATCAGCTTGCCGTCGATCGTGCCCTGCGCGAGGAACTCCTCGCCGAGGGCGTCGGTCCTCAGGACGTCCTTGTACGCGCCGAGGTCGAGCAGCAGCCCCTTGGCCGCGTACGTGCGCACCTGGTCGTCCTGGAAGACGTCGGGTGCCGCGCCGGAGGCGAACTCGGTGTTGAGCTTGTCGTAGTAGCCGGGGAAGGCCGACGGACGGACCTTCACCTCGACGTTGGGGAACTTCTTCTCGAACAACGCGATCGCGTCGTTGGTCGCCTTGGTCCGCGCGGTGTTGCCCCACCAGGCGACGGTCAGGGTCACCTTGCCGGCGGTGGAGTCTTCGCCCGAGGAGCAGGCGGTGAGCAGGAGGGTCATGGACGCGAACGTGGCCAGGCTGGAACGCAGCATGATGGGGCCTTTCGGAGAGCTGCGATGGTGAGATCAGGTGAGGGTGGATTGCTGGAGTCGGATCATGAGGTCCCAGTCGGCGCGCAGCGTGCTCAGGACCTGCGTGAGTGAGCGTTCGCTCGGGGCGTGCCGCAGTTCGATCAGCTCGGCCCGCGGCGCCGCCCGGCGGACCAGGGGAGTGGCGGCGCTGGTGTGCAGCACCGCGGTCGCGTGCGGCAGCGCCGCCCGCAGTGAGTCGTCGTCGTCATCGGGGACGAACTCCATGGCCGAGATGCCGGGGTGCCGCTCCTGGATCAGTGCCTCGTAGCTCTGCCGGGTGGCCGGCCTGGCGATCAGCACGAGCCGGTCGGCGGCGCCGAGGCGGCGGATGCGGTCGAACACCTCGGCGTCCAGCTCGGAGGTCAGCGGCAGCACGCGCACGGGCTGCTCGGCCAGCCGCTCCTCGACCTCCCTGATGTGGAAGACCAGGCTGATCACGTGGGTGACGTCGTCGACCCCGGCGCGGCGGAACTCCTCGATGTCCAGGGCCTTGATGGCGCCGACGCCATCGGGCAGCCGCTCCGACAGGGTGGCCGCGTACCGCTCGACGGAGGCGCGTACGCCGACGAACGACACCCGCAGCCCGAGGCGCAGCATGGCCAGTCGTTGCTGGACCGCCCGCCCCGCGATCGCGGGGGTGACCCCGTCGGCGAGGAGGCCGAGCAGCGCTGTGTCCACCTTGGCGCTCTGGCGCAGGTCCCACGAGTCGTTGCCGGGCGTGGCCGAGCGGGCGGGCAGGGTCACCCGGGTGCCGACCCCGTGCCGGGTCTCCGCGAAGCCGGACTGCGCCAGCCCGTCGTACGCCTGGCGCACGGTGTCCACGGCCACGCTGAGCCGCTGGGCCAGGACGCGCACGGCCGGGAGCCGCACGCCGGGCGCCAACTCGCCGGTGGCGATGATGTATTCGAGCTGGGTCCGTAGCTGGACCCAAAGGGGAATCCCTGAATCGGGGTCGACGCGCAGCCGTCTGTCAAGCTCAACGCCAGTCATGGAGTGTTATGGAACAGTAAAACACTCCAGGTGTCAACGCCTGTCGGGCGCCAGGAGTCCTGATCGTTCGGACTGCTGCCATGATGGTGCGCCCACGCTCCGTCCCCGCTCAATCCTTTTCCGCCGGAACATCGGATGGCGCACACCGCGCACGGCCACGAGAATGGCGTGGTGGAGGACCAAGGAGCACTCAGCGCGTTGATTCCTCGCACCAGTTGCCTGCTGGGCCCCTGGCTGGCCAAGGTCGATGATCTCAGCCGGGTGCTCACCGCAGAGATATTGGCCCTGGGAAATGACGGCTATGTTGTGGTGCTGGCCGACTACCAGGGATACACCCTGCGCCGCGGTCCGAAGAACCCTGACGACCTGCGGCAGGACCGCGCTGCCGTGTTGAACGGTCTGTTCGGCCAGGACGACGAGGTCCAGATGGCCCGGCCGCAGCGGCTGACCGTGCCCGCCTTTCCGCCGGGATACAGGATCAGCTTGTCGGCAGTGCGAAAGGCGGTAGGCCGGGCCATCGGCGGCTACGGGCTTCAGTCGCGCCTGACCTGGCCGGCTCTGGCGGGCGTGGTGCTGGGGGTCGCGCTGGCCTTGTTCGCCCTGGTCGTGGGCGCCTATCCGGTCGCACTGTTCCTGAGCATGGGGATGGGCATGCTGGGTACAGCCTGGCAACTCGGCGGAGTCAGGCTCAGCCGCTTCGGACGCGCAGAACGGCACCGGATGCTGGCACTGCGAGAACGGCTGGAACACGACGTGCGGGAGGGCGTCGTCATGGACTCCTCGACGTCCACGCGGCTGCTCCCTTGGGCGCACCTGCTGCTCGACCGGAAGACGTTCAGCACGTGGTGCGAGCACCAGCGCCCTCCCGTGAGCTTCCCTCCGTGGTGGATCTGGACGGACGACCCACAACCCGACTTCGTCTCGGACGCTGCCCTGTTCGGCTTCATCGCGGCGTTCCTGCGGCAGGTGCGCCCCTGAGCGGGCGGGCGGCGTCGAACCGGATGGAACAGAAGGAGAAACGGTGGCCTTTGGCATCCGGGCCGGCCGACAGACGCTGCCAGATCATGGACAACGGCGATGTCGCCGTAGGCCGGCTACGTGCTCGAACGGAGTGTCGTTCCTGCGACGGGGCGGGTCGCGTCCGAGGACCATTGGGACCAGGAGCCGGCGTACAGCGCGGCCCGTACCCCGATCTGCTCCAGCGCGTACACGGTGTGCGCCGCCGTCACCCCCGACCCGCAGTAGACCCCGATCTCGGATCCGGCCGTCACGCCCAGGTCGAGGTAGCGTGCCGCCAGCTCGGGGGCGGGACGGAACCGCTGGTCGGGGGCGAGGTTCTCGCCGGTGGGGGCGCTGACCGCGCCGGGAATGTGTCCGGCGCGCGCGTCCACCGGTTCGGTCTCGCCCCGGTAGCGTTCCCCGGCGCGGGCGTCCAGCAGGACGCCGCGTACGGCCAGCGCCGCGGCGCCGTCGGCGTCGAGCACCGGCAGCCCGCCCGAGCCCAGCACCACGTTGCCCGGTTCGGGTACGACCTCGCCGGGCTCCAGCGGGTGCCCGGCGGCGGTCCACGCCGCGAGGCCGCCGTCGAGCAGCCGGACGTCTCGGAGCCCGGCCCAGCGCAGGAGCCACCAGGCGCGGGCCGCGGCGAGGTTGCCGACCGCGTCGTAGATCACGACCGGCTCGCCGACGCGCAGGCCCCAGCGGCGCGCCGCGTCCTGTAGGTCGGCGGGGTCCGGGAGCGGGTGACGGCCCTCGGCCGGGGAAGGCCTGGCGGCCAGCTCGCGGTCCAGGTCGACGTAGCGGGCACCGGGCAGATGCCCGTCGAGGTACTTCCGCCGCCCGTCCGGGTCGCCCAGTTGCCACCGGACGTCGAGCAGGTGGATTCGTTCCCCCGCGAGGAGCCGTCCGGCCAGCTCGTCGACGGGCAGTGGTGGTGGACTGATGGCCGTACTCACGTCGTCGTCTTCCCTACTTCGTCAGATCGGCAGGTCGGCGGGCCCGCCGTCGTGCGGGCGCGAGTCGAACCCCTGCTCCTTCCATGCGCTGTAACCGCCGTCGATGTGACTCACCCGGGTGTAGCCCAGCTCCGCGAGTCGCTCGACCACGGGCCCCGACCCGCGTTCTGTGGAGCAGAAGACCACGATGTCCCGATCGAGGTCGGCGGCGTCGGGGAGCAGGTCGGCCGAGCTGCGCGCGAATCGGCTCGCCACGTCGATCTTCTCGACCGCCACGGCCGATGGCAGCACGCCGTGTTCGACCCGAGCCTCGGGGCGGCGGACGTCGACGAAGAGCGCTCCGCTCCTGAGCTTCTCGGCCGCCTGCGCCGGGGCGATCAGGGCGTCGCGTGCGGGGATGTCGTCCTGCGTGGTCATGATGCTCCTCTGGGGTTGGCGACCCGGCGCTCGTGCGCGCGCGGTCGAGGGAAAGGCCGGTGGAAGGTACGAGGTCGGCGTGTGCTGTCCGGGTGCACGGCCACCGGGTCTATCGACGTTTCTCGTCCAGGCCCAGGACGGACCGGGCCACCAAGTCGATCACCACGTCCTCGTTCGGCGGGTTGAACAGGGCGACGCGCAGGTCGCGGAAGTGCCGTCCCAGCGGTGACTCGTGCCAGACGGAGGCGCCGCCGACCAGGCGGCAAGCGTGGTCCACCGCGTCGGAGGCGTGCCGATGCACCAGGAGTTTGGTGGCGGCGGCCGCGACGGCCTCAGTCCGGTCGGCCACGGTGGCACCCCGCCGCAGCGCGTCCTCCAGCAGCACCCGCGCCTGTGTGAGGGCCAGCTCCAGACGTGCGGCGTGCTCCTGGGTGCGGGGCTGCTCGGCGCGGGTTCCGGGCTGCCCATCGGTACGCGGGCCCGCCGCGAAGTCGAGCGCGACCTCGCGGGCCGCTTCGGCGATGCCCAGATGGATGGAGGCCAGCAGGAGCGCCCACCAGATGCCGAAGCGTCTGCCCTCCGGCAGTCCGGCGTCGTACGCCTCGACGACGGCGTCGCCCGGCACCCGCACCTCATCCAGGAGGACGTCATGCGAGGCGGAGCCACGCAGGCCGAAGGCGTTCCAGGTCGGATCGATCCGCAGTCCCGGCGCGTCGGCGGGGACCAGGAACGTGCGCACCACGGGCTTGTCCGTGGTGCCACCGCTCTCGGCGTCGCCACTGCCCGACGACCCGCTTCGGCCTGCGCCGATCTCCGCGGTGCCGTCCTGCACGGTTGCCGAGATCAGTAGGTGATCCAGGAAGACGCTGCCGGTGACGTACCGCTTGTGACCGGTTATCAGCCACGAGCCGTCGGGCTGCGGCACGGCGCGGGTACGCACCGCGCCGCCCCGGCCGGGAGAGCCACTGACCCCTTCGCTGCCGGCGAGGTTCACCAGGCCGCCTGCGGCCAGTTCACGGATGGGCCTGGACGGCGCGGGCCCCGCCACTGCCCAGTTGCCGTGGATGTAGTGCATGGTCAACACCAGCGCCACGGAGGCGTCCGCCGCGGCGAGCGCCCGGATCACCGAGGCCGCCTGTGGCAACGTGGCGCCGCTTCCGCCGTACGTGCGCGGGAGCGCGAACAACGTCAGCCCGGCCCGCCTGAGCTCGGCGAAGGTCTCGGCGGACGGCTCTTCGTCGGCCGCGCGTGCGGCGATGCCCGGCGCGATCTCGGCGAGGGCGGCCAGCGCCTCCTGCTCGGTACGGGGCGAGGCCAGGGGGTCGGCGCGGAACGGGGCCGTCACCTGCCCACGCCCAGCTCTGGCGCCCGCCCGGCCCTCGTGGTGTGTCCGTCTTGTCGTGGTCCGGTCATGAACAGCTCCTTCACGTCGTGGAGATGGAACAGGTGCTCCACGCCTATGCGGTGTCGGGCTCCTGCGCGTAGATCGGCTTCTCCGCCGTCGTCCGGTCCGCCACGGCCTCCGGCCTGAGCCGCTCACGGATGCGATAGGAGAGGTCGTCGGGGTGGTAGGCGCTGCGCAGCTCGGGGCTGGCCGCCGCGGCGAACGGCGCAGGCGCGCCCGGTTCCCAGCGTTCGTAGCCGCCGTGGAGGACGAGGCGGTGGGCGATCTTCCAGACACCGTCACGGCGCTCCAGACGATCGAGGAAACGCAGGCTGCGGAGATAGTCGAAGCGTTCGCCTTCCTGCTCGACCGGGTTCAGGCTCAACCCGTGAGACTCGGAGAAGGCGACGTCACCCTCGACCTCGGTCACGGTGTTCGGGATCGTCAAGCCCTTGGTCTTCAGCGGGGAGCCCGCCCATGCCTTGGCGGTCAAGGCGGCGATCGCGTCGCTTCCGCGCTGCGGCGGCAGCTCGAAATGTTCGTAGATCGCGTCGTCGTGGAAGACCGACGCGAGCAACCGCGCGTCACGTCGCTCCTGCGCTCGCGCGTACCGCAGGATCACCTCGCGGATCTCCTGCTTGTCGAGCAGCTCTCGCAGTCTGCCTTCGAGTTCGGCGTCCATGATTCCTCCATCAGGTTGGTTCACGGCGTCTCAGCCGTTGATCTGTGCCGTGTACTGGTCGTCGAAGAAGTCGTCGAGCTTCTTGCCCGCGGGCACGCGGCCCGCCGTGCCCAGCGCGTCATAGGTGTTCTGCAGTCCGGTCACCACCGAGGCGTCCACCGCGACCGGGGTGATGTCGCCGGCGAACGATGCCCGGAGCTGTTCGGCCGGCACCTGCGTCTCCTTCGACAGGGTGGCGATCAGCTCGTCGTGGTGCTCATTGGTGTAGGCCAGGGACTGGCGGAACCGATTGAGGTAGTCCAGTGCCGCGGCGACCTTCTTGGGATCCCGCAACGTCTGATCGGTGAGGACCCAGTAGTTCTGTGCGTTCCACAGGCCGTTCTCACCGGTGACCAGCCAGCGCGCCTGCCCCTCCGTGACCAGCGCGCCGGCGGGCGGGGTGCAGGCGGCCAGGGCGTCGACCTGCCCGCTGACGAACGCCGCCTGCAACTCGGGGGTCGTCGCCAGGTCGACACGCTCGACGTCCTTGAGGTAGTCGAGGCCGGCCTGCTGGAAGGCGCGGATGGCGATGACCTCGCCCGCGGTCGAGACGCCGTTGCCGATCGTCTTGCCCTTGAGCTGCTCGATCGATGTGATCGGCGAGGTCTTGGGCACCAGAATGCCGCAGAAGTCCTTGGCCCGCTGCTGGGCGTAGACGATGTTCAGGGGGATGTCCTGGCCCAGCAGACTCGCGGTGACGACATCGCCCAACAGCAGCAGGTCGGCGCGACCCGACACGACGGCGGCGGCGATGTCCTTGCCGCCGGCCGCCTCGATCGGCTCGATCTCGTACGGCGTGTCGAACAGTCCTGCCGTTTTGAGGAAGGCGTTGCTGGTCGAGCCGATGGCGACCGAGAGCGTGACGTCGCTCAGATCGCTCCCGGAGCTGCCGCTGCCTGCCGCGTCTGCCGTGCTTGCCGCGCCTGCCGTCGTCACGGCATCGCCGCCGTCGGACGAGGCGCAACCTGTGGAGATGAGGAGGATCGTCGCGGCGGCCGTGGTCGTGATGAGGTGTTTGAGGGCTCTCGCCGGGGTCATGTGGTCTTCCTGTCGTCAGGGCTTGGCGCGTTCATGGGCTGAGGTCGTCAGAGGGCTACGCCGAGCTCCGCCAGGAGTTCACGGCGCAGTCGGTCGAGATCCGCGGCCGTCTCGGGCCCGCGGCCGATCGTGCTCGCGTCGATGTCGCGGACGATCCGCCCACCGGCCATGACCAGGACGCGGTCACCCAGCAGGATCGCCTCCTCGACGTCGTGCGTGACGAGCACCGTCGCCGGGCGATGGCGGCGTACCAGTTGGCCCACCAGTTCGCGCATCCGGATCCGGGTCAGCGCGTCGAGTGCGGCGAACGGTTCGTCGAGCAGGAGGAGACGCGGCTCACGTACGAGCGCTCGCGCGAGCGCGACACGCTGAGCCTGGCCTCCGGAGAGCGTCATCGGCCACGCGCTCGCGTGGTCGGCGAGTCCGACCTCGTCCAACGCCGTGACAGCGGGTTCGCGGGCGTCCGTGCGCGCGTCGGCGCCGAACCGTACGTTGTCCCCGACCGTCTTCCACGGCAGCAGCCGGGGTTCCTGGAAGACCACGGCGCTGGGCGTCGGCACCTCGACCAGACCCGCGTCGGCGTGATCGATACCGGCCAGCGCGCGCAGCAGCGTGGTCTTGCCGCACCCGCTGGCTCCGAGGAGACAGACGAACTCCCCGGGCTCGACGTCGAGGTCGAGGTCCTCGATGACGACTCGGTCGCCGAACGCCCGACGCAGGCCCCGGACGGTGACGCGGTCCGGGGGAGTGGCGCTCATTGGCCCTCGAATCCCGCGCGCCATGCGAGCACGCGCTTCTCCAGCAGACGTACCAGCACGTCGACTCCGATACCGAGCAGGCAGTAGACGATGACGCAGCTGAAGATCACGTCTGTGTCGACGTACTGCTGCGCGGTGGTCATCAGGTAGCCGAGACCGCTCTTCGCGTTGATCGTCTCGGCGACCACCAGCGCCAGCACCGAGATCGAGAGGGAGAACCGCAGTCCGACGAGCGCCTGTGGCATCGCGCCCGGCAGCAGTACGTGCCAGATGATCTGCAGTTGGGTCTTGCCCATCGCACCGGCCATCTCCATCAACCGGCGGTCCACGTTGCGGATGCCGGCGAACACGTTGATGTAGACGGGAAAGAAGCAGGCGACCGCGATGATCAGGACCTTCGGCGCCTCACCGAACCCGAACCACACCACGAACACGGTGGTGAGCGCGAAGACGGGCACCGTCCTGGCCATCTGGATCGTCGAGTCGACGATCTCTTCGCCGATGGTCCAGAGCCCCGCGACCGCCCCGAGGACCAACGCGGTCGAGACGCCGAAGAACAGGCCGAGAGCGGCACGTTGGATCGAGATGAGCACGTTGTCGAGCAGGGTGCCGTCGACGGTCAGGTCCCACAGGGCCGTCGCGGTGAGCAGTGGTGAGGAGAACAGCCGGGCGTCGATCGCTCCGGTGGACGCCAGGACCTGCCAGCTCGCGACCAGCAGAGCCGGCACCAACGTACGCCGTCCGGCGGAGCGGAGGAAGTGACGCCCCTGACGGATCGCCCGTACGCGCTGGGCGTCCGCGGCCGGTGCCCGTGCTGCGGGAGACGTCACCTCGTGAACATTCACGACCCACGCTCGTCGTCGGATCGGCATGGACCGATGGAGAGGTCAGGCCCATACACATCGAGAACCCAACCCCACAATGTGAGGTTCATGCCCCACAATATAGAGAAACATGTAATCTCTATCAAGTTAGAGGGTTTTTGGCTCAGATGTTGAGACGTGGAGCAGACGATGGATCGCCTGGCCAGGCATAGGAGGGCAGACGTGAGGGAGCGCCAGAAGGATCACTCGATGGATGGAGATCACCGACTTCTTTGGCAGAATCGGGTGGTGCCCACTGTGACCCCTGATCCGACCGCACGTCCTCGAACGGGCGCGCAGGCGATCGAACGCGCGCTGGCCGTACTGGCCTGCTTCGAGCACCACCCGGAGCGCGCCGTCACCGACATCGAGGACGAAACCGGTCTCAGCAACGCGACGGCCCACCGCATCGTCCGCGCTCTCTGCAACGGCGGGCTGCTGGAGCAGGATCCCGCCACCGAGCGCTACCACCTCGGCTACGGCACGGCGCTCCTCGGACGTCTCGCCCTGGATCGCCTCGGCCTCAACGCCGCCCTGCCCCTCCTCGAGGAGCTCGCCGCCAAGACCGGGGAGGCGATCAACCTCGGGATCCGGGTCGGCCACGAGACCGTGGTCGTCAGCCACGTCCCGTCCAGCCAGACGCTGCGCATCGAGGCGGCGCCCGGCGCGCGCAACCCCATCCACGCGTGCGCGATGGGCAAGGCACTGCTGGCCTACGGCCTCCCTCTCGACGCCGGTGTTCCGCTTCCCGCGATCACGCCGCACACGATCACCAGCGTCCACGCGCTCGAGCAGGCGCTAGAAGAAATCCGCAGCCTTGGCTACGCCGTCAACAACGAAGAACGCACGCTGGGCGTACGGTCCGTCGCGGCACCGATCTTCGCCGAAGACGGCCGCGTCGTCGCCGCGGTCGCCGTGCAGGCGCCGACGGTCCGCCTGCCTCTCGAACGTGTCCCCGAGGTCGCCGCGCACGTTCTGCACATCGCCGCGGAGCTACGCGGCAAGCTGTGAAGCGCGCCGAGCCCGAACTCTGCGACACCTGGCGGGATGATCAATCGGCACTCGGTGGGTCGTAGTAGCCCTGACCTGCGATCAGAACGCTGTCAAAACCCTCCTGGTCAGGGTCCGTCGGATAGGACATCCCGATCGCCAGCTTCGGCACGACCAAGCCGCCCGCGTCGTCCGCCACGTCGTAGCGGGCTTCCAGCTTCGCGATCACCTGCTCGGCGGGCATCGAGAAGACGTCCATTCCCATCAGGAGCACCCGCGCCCGCGACTCGACACCGAACCGGGAGATCTCGACCGTCTGCACCACCCCCGCGGACCCGCAGAACACATGGGCAATCACCCCCGAGTCCGTCAACCGCCAATCCAGCGGCTCGGCCCCCGGATACGGCGCGAACGGCCGCGGCGTTCCCCACGCCGCCAGCGCCCGCCCCGCCTCCTCGAATGACGCCCCCAGCAACACTGGGCCGGCCGCCCGCAGCGGATCCACCTCGATGACCAACGGCGACAAACCGCCTCCAAACTCCAAAGCCCCAGGAACCGCTCCAGGCGCACGGACCATAACGTAGATGCTTCCGCTGGATCCGAGGACCTCGGGTCCGGCTCAGCCCGGGTATGGCCCGCCACGCCAGGAGGGCAGCGCCCGCTCCCCGACCGCCACCTCGTAGGCGGCCGTGGCCAGGAGGCGGGTGGAGTCGAGCGTGGGCAGCGGTGAGACGTCGGGCGTCACCAGGAGCGGAATCTCGGTGCACACCAGTGCGACGGCATCGCATCCCCGCTCGGCCAGCCGCCTGATGACGCGCACGTACTCCTGTCGCGAGGCGTCGGTGAACACGCCGCTGACCAGCTCGTCGAAGATGATGCGGTTGACCGTCTCGCGGTCCCCGGGTTCCGGTAGTTCCGCGGCGATCCCGCGGGCGGCGAGCGCCCGCGGATAGACCGGTCCGTCCATGGTGTATTTGGTGCCGAGTACGGCGACGCGCCCGCGCCCGTCGCGGGCGGCCTGGTCCGCGACCACCTCGGCGATGTGCAGGCCCGGCAGGGCCAGGTCCGGGCCGGGACGTTCGAGGGCCAGGTGGGCGGTGTTGTCCGGGCAGGCGAAGAAGGCGGCACCGGCGCGGGCCAGGCGGTCCACGCTCAGGGCGAGGGTCCGCCTGATCGAGTCGTGGTCACCCGAGTCCCAGGCCGCCATGCTGTAGCCGAAGGCGATGTAGTCGAGCGTCACGTCCGGGTGCTCGTGGCGGCCCGTCCGGCTGAAGCCTTCCTGGCAGTACGCGAGGAAGCTGAGCGCCGCTCCTTCCGTGCTGTGCGCCAGGATGCCGAAATGATGCATAACGTCCTCTTTTTGGTTAGTCAATGATGGCTGTCACGCTGCCCAGCCCGGCGATGGTCGCCGTCACCCTGTCGCCTGCCCCGGGCTGCGAGCTGGCGGATCGTGGTCGAGCGTCCCGGGTTGGTGACGGTGCCTGTCGTGGGTGTGTGCTGATTCAGATTATTACGCAATCCGGTTGCGTTAATAACGCAACCGTGATTTGCTAAGAAGAAGGCCGGTGACCAGGCCGTCGTCCGCCCCCGGAGTACGGCCTGGCCGTTCTGCGGTCCTGCGACCTGTTCGTTCGGCTGTGAGATGTGGGCGAACGCGGCAAGTCCATCAACATCTGCTGAACACCCTTCGGTGATCCTGCTCCCGGCGAGATGACGGCACCTGAGAGCCGGGACCTACTACGAAATGGGGAGAAGCGAATGACAGGTCCGGACGGCGAGAGCACCGGGGTGACGCGGCGGAGATTCCTGGAGGGAGCGGTCGCCGCGTCCGCGGGTATGGCGGTGCTGGGCCCCGGCGTCGCCGCAGCCGCGCCTGCCGATCCCGCCGGGTCCGTGGTTCCGATCCGGCTCACGGTGAACGGCAAGCCCGAGCACCTGGCGGTCGAGCCGCGTTGGACGTTGCTGGACACGTTGCGGGACCGGCTGGACATCACCGGTCCGAAGAAGGGCTGCGACCGGGGCCAGTGCGGGGCCTGCACGGTGCACGTCGGCGGTCGCCCGGTCGTGTCCTGCCTGACGCTCGCGGTGACCGTGAGGGAGCCGGTGACCACCGTCGAAGGTCTGGCGTCCGGGGACCGACTGCATCCGGTGCAGCAGGCGTTCCTGGAGCACGACGGGTTGCAGTGCGGCTTCTGCACGTCCGGCCAGATCATGTCGGCGGCCGCGCTGGTGGACCGCGGCGAGGTCGGGGACGACGACGACATCCGCGAGTACATGTCGGGCAACATCTGCCGGTGCGCCGCCTATCCGAACATCGTCGCCGCGGTCCGCCAGGCCGGGAAGGGAGACCGCTGATGCGCACGTTCGAGTTCAGCGCGCCCGAGACGGTCGACGCTGCGGTCGCGCACGGCCGCGCCGGGGCGACGTTCCTGGCCGGCGGCACGACCCTCGTCGACCTCATGAAGCTCGAGGTGCTGACCCCGCAGCGGGTGGTCGACATCAATGCCTTGCCACTGCGCGGGATCCGGGCCGAGGGGACCGGCATCCGGATCGGCGCGCTCGAACGGATGGCGGACGTGGCCGCGCATCCGCTCGTTCGCCGCCGTTTCCCGGTCGTCTCCCAGGCTCTGCTGGACGGTGCGTCCCAGCAACTGCGCAACATGGCCAGCATCGGCGGAAACCTCCTGCAGCGCACCCGGTGCGGCTACTTCCGGGACCCGGCCTCCGCGTGCAACCGCAGGGTGCCGGGAAGCGGGTGTCCCGCCATCGACGGGTCCAACCGGATGCATGCGATCCTCGGTACGAGCGACTCGTGCGTCGCCACGCACCCGAGCGATCTGGCCGTCGCCCTCGTCGCACTGGACACCTGGGTCACGCTCCGCGCCGCGGACCGCGAACGCGTGATCCGGCTGGCGGATCTGTACCGGCTCCCCGGCGACACCCCGCAAGCCCTGTTCACCCTCGAGCCCGGCGAGCTGATCACGGACGTGGTCATCCCGGGGCTGCCATGGGCCGGCAACTCGGCCTATCTGAAGATCCGAGACCGGCAGTCGTACGAGTTCGCACTGGCGTCGGCGGCGGTCGCGCTCCGCACGGAGCACGGCGTGATCAAGGACGCGCGGATCGCGGTCGGCGGGATGGGGACGGTGCCCTGGAGGCTGCCGAAGGTGGAGGACGCCCTGCGCGGCAAGCCGAGCGGCCGCCCCGCGTTCGAAGCGGCCGCCGAAAGGGCCGCCGAGGGCGCCCGGACGCTGGCGGACAACACGTTCAAGCCGACTCTGCTCAAGCGCACGATCGTACGCGCACTGCTGGAACTGGAAGGTTGACATGAGCTCACCGCTGGGTACTCCGGTCGACCGGGTCGACGGCCTGGCCAAGGTCACCGGGGCAGCGAAATATTCCGCCGACCGGTCCCTGGACGGCCTCGCGTTCGGCTACCTCGTCACGAGCACGGCCGCGAACGGGACCATCACGGCGATGGACGTGGCCGCGGCACGCCGGTCGCCAGGGGTGCTCGGCGTCTACACTCCCTTCGACCCGTTGCGGATCATCGGCCCTGCGACGAACAGGAGCGGGGCGGACGCACCGTTGCAGACCAAGGACGTCCACCACTACGGCGAGCCGATCGGGCTGGTGGTCGCCGAGACCTTCGAACAGGCCCGTGCGGCGGCGAACACGATCCGGGTGTCCTACGACGTGCGCCCGCCGGCGACGTCGCTGCGGGACGGGATCCCGACGGCGGTGGAACCACCCATGAGGGACGACGAGCCCGCGGTCGTGACCGTCCTGCGGCCCGGGGTGCCGTCGATCGAGGCGGCGCTCGACTCGAGCGAGGTCGTCGTGCGGGAGACCTACACCACGCCGACCCAGAACCACATGGCGATGGAACCGCATTCGGCGGTGGCGTCCTGGAAGGCCGGCGCACTGACCATCTACACGGCGAACCAGGGGTCGAGCATCCTCGTTCCGCAACTGGCGACCGCGATGGGGGTCCCGGCGGACAAGATCCACGCGATCTTTCCCTTCACCGGAGGGGCGTTCGGCGGGAAGTTCAACACCTACGCCCACATCACGCTGGCCGCCGCCGCGGCCCGCGAGCTGAACCGGCCGGTCAAGGTCGTCTTCACCCGGGAGCAGGTCTTCTCGGCCACCTCCACGCGCCCGGACACCGTCCAGAACATCGCGCTGGGCGCGCGGGCCGACGGCACCCTGACCGCGCTGCGCCACGACGCCTGGGGGACGGCCTCCATCTCCCGCCCGTTCGTGGAGCTGTCGTCGCACCGGACCTCGCGCCGTTGGTACGCCACGCAGAACCTGGAGATCAGTCAGCGGGTGGTGCCGTTGAACGTTCCCGGCACGTCGATCATGCGTGCCCCGGGGGAGGCCACGGGGTCGTTCGCGCTGGAGTCCGCGATGGACGAGCTGGCCTGGAAACTCGGCATGGACCCGATCCAGCTACGCATGAAGAACTACGCCGCCACGATCCCGGGCGGAAACCTCCCGTGGTCCAGTAAGCACCTCGACGAGTGCTACCGCATCGGGGCCAGGGAGTTCGGCTGGGACCGGCGTCCGCGCGAACCTCGCGCGACCCGGGACGGAAACTGGCTCGTCGGCACGGGCATGGCCACCGCCGCGTATCCGGCCTTCCGCTACCCGGCGACGATGAAAGTCGCCTACCTGTGGGACGGTACGGCCGAGGTGTCCGGCAGCACCTCCGACCTCGGCACCGGCATGACGACCGTGCTGGCCCTCGTGGGGGCCGACCGGGTCGGGCTGCCCCTGCGGCGCGTACGGGCCCGGCTGGGGGACTCGCGGCTGTCCCAGGCTGGGTTCGTCGGCGGCTCGTGCGGGACGGCGAGCGTCGGGCCGGCGATCATGGCCGCCGTCCAGGCCGCCACCCGGCAGTTGCTGACGCTGGCCGTCACCCACGCCGACTCGCCGCTCCACGGGACCCCCATCGAGGACGTCCGGTACGAGTCGGGCCAGGTGCGCAGCCGCCGGCGTACGGTGCCGTTCGAGGCGGTGCTGCGGGCGACCGGATCTCCGCGAATCGAGGGCGAGGCGTCGGCCGCGCCCGGCAACGAGACGCGACAGTACGAAATGGACTGCTTCGGGGCGACCTTCTGCGAGGTGCGGGTCCATGAGCTGACCGGGGAGGTTCGGGTGTCGCGCATGCTCGGCGTGATGGACGCGGGCCGGATCGTGAACCCGAAGACCGCGCGCAACCAGATCATTGGCGGGATGGTGTGGGGCGTGTCGGCCGCGCTGCACGAGGGTCTGCACTACGAGGAATCCGGCCGGCTCGCCAACGGCACGCTGGCCGACTACCTCGTGCCGGTGAACGCCGACATCCCGGACGTCGACGTGCACTTCGTGGAATACCCCGACCTCATCCACAATCCGCTCGGCGCCAAAGGCATCGGCGAGCTCGGCATCGTCGGGATGGCGGCCTCGGTGGCCAATGCCGTCTACCACGCCACCGGCAAACGGGTCCGCGACCTGCCGATCACCCTGGAGCAACTGCTGGACTGACTGCCGGCGCACGTCACCCCGGCCGGCCGCGAACCGGTGGGCACCAACGACTCCACTCTACGCTCGGCCGCGCCGAGGCCGTCGTTGCCCATCGGCACGGTATGTAGTAGGGAGCCCTCTATGAGGGGGCCTCTGCACGTTCGGTTCGCCGAAGCCGCACGCGCCGAGATCATCCAGATCGAGCGACGCTGCGTGATCCCTCGTGGTGATCTTCCCTCCGTTCCTGAGTCGTTGTCATGGAGGCGAGACGTCCGTTGATGCCGTACCGGAGGACTCGAAGCGGGATTCGAAGCGGCGGTCGGAGTCAGGGGTCCGCCAGCCGCGCTCAACTGACCGACGGCATTGTTCGGGGTTGTCGCCTGCGCTGGTGAACAGGGCGGTCAGCAGCGGCACGCCATGGGCCAGCGCTTGATGGGGCAGAGGGCCGGTGGCGACCAGTGATGCCAGTCCATGTCCGATGATCCAGCTCTGGGTGGCCAGCCCCAGCGGGTCGATGTCGTCGCGAAAGCGGCCGGTGGCCGTGGCCCGTTCGACGGCCCGGACCAGGCAGTGCAGCGTGTCGTCCGCGGCCTCGGCGTTCTCGAGCTCGAACCCGGCGTCGAACATGACCCGGTAGAGGTCGGGACTTGCCAGTGCGTTGGACAGGTACGCGGCGCCGAGAGCAGCCAGATCCCGTACCGGATCCTCCGATGGTGCGACCGCGGCGAGGCGGGCGGCCAGGCGGGTGAAGCCTTCCTGCCGCATCGCTGTCCACAGGCCGTCCATGCCGCCGAAGTAGGTGTAGACGGCCATGGTCGACACGCCGGTTCCGGCCACCAGAGAGCGGAGCGTGACCGGCTGCCGAGCGGCGAGCATCTGCGCGGCGCGGTCAATGAGCAGGGAGCGGACCGCAGGGTCCTTCATCCTCACCATGGCACCACAATACATAGCTTTGCTATGTTCTCGATGAGTGCCGAACACGCTGTGCCGATGTGCAAGGAGCGGACATGACCGTGACGCTGGTCAACCCCGACGGGCTGCCGAAACCCGACGTCTACCGCCAGTTGTCGATCGCCACCGGATCGAAGCTGGTGTTCCTGGCGGGCCAGGTGGCGCGCGATGCCGCGGGCCGACGAGTCGGTGAGGGGGATCTGGCCGCTCAGGTCGAGCAGGCTTACCTCAATATCGGCACCGCCCTGGCCGGGGTCGGCGGATCCTTCGATGACGTGGCCAAGCTGACCGTCTACGTCGTCGACTGGACACCCGACAAGATGCCGCTGCTGGGTGAGGGGGTCGCTCGGGCGGCGGCGAAGCTGGGGATCGACCCGGTCAAGCCGATCACACTGCTGGGCGTTGCGGCGCTGGGAGAACCCGATCTGCTGGTCGAGGTCGAGGCCACTGCCGTTCTCGACTGAGTCGAGGCGCCTCGGACACGTCTGCCGGTCTCTTGGGTCGGCGGGCGTGATCACTTCAGCATGCGGGCTGCCGACCCGGCCCCGGCTACGGTAGCCGCGCCACCGCTGCCGTGGTCGGCTGTTGCCGACCTGCCGCTGGCGGAGCCTCTTTCCGTGGCAGGTCCCGTTCGCTCAGGAGCGCGTCGTGTTGGTGCTGGGCGGCGATGACGTCGGCGGTGTGCGATCCGATCCATGACAGCAGCGTCTGGAGGGCTGCGGCGAGCCCTTCCCCGAGGGGTGTCAGGGAGTAGGAGACCTTGGGGGGTACGGAGGGGACGACCTCGCGATGCACAAGGCCGTCGCGGACGAGGTCGCGCAGGTTCTGGGACAGCATCTTCTCGCTGATCCCGCCGATGCGGTCGCGCAGGAGATAGAAGCGCAGCGGACCGTCGCGCAGCGCGGCCAGGATCAGCATGCCCCAGCGGCTGGTCACGTGGGTGAAGACAGTCCGTCCGGGGCAGTCGCTGTTGAATACGTCACTCATCGGGTCGGGCATGCCGCGCGTTTCCTGGTCTCCTACCTTCATGGCAGGCACCTTACCCGAAGGTATGCCCTTACCTTTGGTAAGCCCAATTCCTAGAGTGTCGCCATGCCTGACATCGCTGTCGATATCCGGTTCGACTTCGTGTGCCCCTGGTGCCACATCGGCGAGCGCCGTTGGGAGACCGGTCACCGCGCGCTGGGGACCTGATGACACGGCCCGGGCTGCGACACGTCCGTACGCCGTCCGGTCACATCGATCTTCCCGTCCGGGTCCTTCCCAAGAGCTAAGGAGACTTACGTGCGTTCCGACGTCGTCGTACGGGCCGGTTGGAGACAGTGGACGGGCCTTGCCGTCCTCGCGCTCCCCGCCATGCTCGTGATGATCGACATGAGTGTGTTGCACCTGGCCATACCGCGCCTGAGTGCCGATCTCGATCCCAGCGCCTCCCAACTGCTGTGGATCACCGACATCTATGGCTTCCTCATCGCCGGCGCGCTGATCCCCATGGGTGCCCTGGGCGACCGCGTCGGCCGTCGGCGGGTCCTGCTGATCGGCGCGGGCACGTTCGGAGCCGCCTCCGTACTGGCCTCCTACGCTCCCACCGCCGAAACCTTGATCGTCGCCCGCGCCTTGCTCGGCCTCGCCGGGGCGGCGCTGGGACCCTCCACCCTGTCGCTGATCAGCGTCATGTTCCACGATCCGCGGCAACGCACGACCGCCATCACCGTCTGGATGGCCAGCTTCATGGCCGGCGGAGCCATGGGCCCGCTGGTGGGCGGCGTGATGCTGGAGTACTTCTGGTGGGGATCGGTGTTCCTGGCGGCGGTGCCGGTCATGGTGCTGCTGGTGGCCCTCGGGCCGGTCCTGCTGCCCGAGCACCGCGACCCCCGGCCCGCCCGGCTGGACCTGCCCAGCGCGGCGATGTCGCTGATGGCGGTGCTGGCGGTGGTGTACGGCATCAAGGAGGTGGCCAAGGACGGCTTCGCGCCGGTTCCCGCGGCCGCCATCGTCGTCGGGCTGGCCGTCGGCGTCCTGTTCGTCCGCCGGCAGCGGCGACTTGCCGATCCCTTGCTGGACCTGTCGCTGTTCTCCAACCGCAGCTTCACCGTTTCTCTGAGCACGCTGACCATCACCGTGATCTTCATGCTGGGCACCCAGTTCCTCATGGCCCAGTACATGCAGATGGTGCTGGGGCTGTCCCCGCTCACTGCCGGTCTGTGGGGACTGCCGCTGGTCGTCGCGGGCACCGTCGCGATCTTCGTCGCGTCGGCGTTGGCGGGAAAGATCCATCGTGCCTACATCTTCGGAACCGGGCTGGTCGTCGCCGCCGCCGGTTTCGCCGTACTCACCCAAGCCGACGCCTCGGCCGGGCTACCCGTCGTCGTGACCGGGTCCGTCCTGCTGTTCGCCGGTCTCATGCCGGTGTCGGGGCTGGGCATCGACATGATCGTCAGCGCCGCCCCGCTCCGGCAGGCGGGATCGGCCGCGGCTGTGGGGGAGACCACCCAGGAACTGGGCGGCGCCCTCGGCATCGCCCTCATCGGCAGCCTGGTCAACGCGGTCTACCACAGCCGCATGACGACCGTGGTCCCCGAACACCTCCCCGCGGCCGCGGACACGCTCCCGGCGGCTCTGGCCGCGGCCCAGCTCCTTCCCGAGCGCCTCGGGGAGGAACTCGTCACCTACGCGCGGAACGCGTTCGCCGACGGGCTGCAACTGACCGCCGCCATCGCCATCCCCGTCCTGCTCGGGCTGGCCTGCCTGGCAGTGCTCCTTCTCAGACGCGTCAGTCAGGACGCCGACCCGCCGGCCGATGAGGATCAGCCGGTGAAGACCTCTTCGCCGCAGGCGTCACCCTGACGGCGGGTGGTGGGGTATCGCAACCATGTTGCACTATTACCGCAACTGTGTTTCACTAGCGGCGTGGCGGCGCGATCCATCTGGTGAAAGCGGCTGACTCGGGCAGCACGGCACGGCGGCCTCGCGTCGGCATCGGGCGTTCCACGGTTCTCAGTCTCAGTCTTGATCATCGACCGGGCCGGCCCCCTGCTGGTGCGCATGGAAGTGGAGGACGTCATGTCAGGAAGTCGTCCCGTCGGACGTCGAACGTTGCTGGCCGCCGGAGCTGCCGGCGCGGCGCTGCTGGTCCTGCCCGACGCCGCAGGGCGGGCCAACGCCGAGGGACGGCCCGCGGATGGGAGCGAGCCGGTGTATGTCTATGTCAGCTCCTACGGCTTCGGCGCGAGCGGCCCGGACACGGTCGGGCTTTCCGTCTTCCGGCTCGATCCGAAGGCCGGCGCGCTGACACCCGTGCAGCAGGTGAGCGGTTCCTATCCATCGTGGACAACGATCGATCCGGCCAGGCGTTTCCTGTACGCCTGCTATTCACTCAGGGACGAAACGGGACCCGTCGGCAGTGTCGCCGCCTATGCGATCGACCCGCGCACCGGCACGCTGACCTTGGTGAATCAGGTGTCCCTTGGGTCCAGCGGGCCCTCCCAGACGGCGGTTTCGCCGGACGGACGACACCTGGTGGTGGCCAATTACTACCACGCCCAGTACGTCGTCCTGCCCATCGGCGAGGACGGAGAGCTCGGCCCCGTGAGCGGTGTGCTGACGAACACCGGCAGCGGCCCGCACCAGCGCCAGGACGCGCCGCATCCGCACGCCGTCGTCTTCGATCCGAATCGCCGGTTCATCGGTGCGGCCGATCTGGGCAACGACAAGGTGCAGATCCTCCGTCTCGTCGGCGGCGGGCTGGAACTGGTCAGCGAGGTGTCCGTCACGCCCGGCATGGGTCCTCGGCACGTCGCCTTCTCCCACGACAGCAGGACGCTCTACGCGAACGGCGAACTCGACGGAACCATCACGGCCTTCGCCTATGACGCCGAGACCGGCACGATCGGCAGGCTGCTCCAGACCGTGTCGACCGAGCCGGCGAGCTACACCGGCGCTTCCAGCGGGGCCGAGATCGCCTTGCATCCGTCGGGCCGGTTCCTCTACGCGTCGAACCGTGGCTCGCAGACCGTGGCCGGCTACCGGATCGACCGTACGACCGGCAAACTGTCCCTGATCAATTTCGCCACGCAAGGCGTGAACGGTCCGACCAACTTCGCCATCGATCCGACTGGCCGGTGGCTCTACGTCAACAGCAACCGCGGAAACAGCATTGTCCAGTTCGACATCAACGCCAGGACCGGCGAGCTGACGCCCAGTGGCCGGGCGACGCCTTTGTCCGGCCCCAACGTGATGGTGTTCCGCACGCCCGATTGCCGCTGACCTCGGCCTGACTGGCCTGCCGGTCGGGGTCGGCCGCGAGTCGGCAGGTGCGGGAGGGCCGAGGCCGGTGAACCGCCTGGTCGGCGCGCGACCGGCAGGACAGGTCGACGGCGGCCGTCGTCTGTACGTGGTGCCGGCGTGCTCGGAGAGCAGGAGTCAGTGCACCTTCCATGATCGGGCGGGCGGAGGTGTGGGTGTCGGCGGTGACGCCTGGAGAAGAGAGGGATGCGCAGGCCCCGGAGCAGGGAGCCACCCGGCACGTCGCCGTGCGGCATCTGGGATATAAACGTCCTGGTCCACTCTCCGACCGCCAGCCCATGAGAAATGAGTGCCGATGCTTACCGGGTTCTTACGTGACCAGTACTTCACGACGGCGTGGTTCGGGCTGATGGCCTTCGTGTGGTTCGGCTGGGCGCAGGAGAGCCCGCCCCGGCGCTGGCGGGTCTGGCTCGGTGTGGGGTCGGTCCTGGGCGTCGGTTTGGCCGTGGCTTTCGGGGTGTTGACCGCAGCGAACTGGGGCGAGCCGAGCGCGTTGGAGGGGAAGTACGCCTGGTTCGGCGTGCTGGTCGCGGTAGAGGTCATTGCCGCGGGAGCCGGGTGCCTCGTGTTGGCCAGGCGCGGGGCCTCCTCTTGGATGGCGTGGTGGGTCGCGCTCGTCGTGGCGGCGCATTTCCTGCCCCTGGCGCTGCTGCTGAACGACATCGGGGTGGCGGTCGTCGGCGTGGTTCAACTGGTCGCGCTCGGCGCGGTGGTACGCCGCCTGCGCGGCACCCCCACACCGAGTAGCCAATTGGCCGGACCGATCATGGGTGCGACCCTGTTGCTGAGCGCGGCGATCAGCGCGGCGATCGCGGCACCAGGGCTGTGAGGTCTTCGTTGCCGCCGGCGGTGCTCGTTCACCGTCGCGATCCCGGCCGCCGTACTCCGGGGCGGCGGGTTCGCGGAGCGGCCGGTGACGCATGGGCGGTGTGCTTGTCAAGACGCTGAGATAGTTGCTGAATCGCCCTGGTATGGCCTCCTTGAGTGTTCTTGTCACGCTCCAATGCTCACGTTTGGATCGTGAGGGTGATCTTCTGCGGTGCGTCACAGGCGGCGGGTTCCGGATGCGTCACCTGTGTCGCCGCCTGTCCTGTCCTGCCCGGTCGTCTCGTCGTGGGCAGGTCATCGGCGTGCGCCGTCCTCAAAGAGAAGGAGTCGTGACCTTGACCCTGCTGGCCTACACCCTCATGACCGACCCCACGCCCCTGGAAGCGTCAGCGGCCGGGCGGTCCCCGTCCACCGGGACGGTGTACCTGGTCGTCACCAATACCGGGCAGCGGGCGGCGTTCTGGCACTCGATCCAGGTACGGGTGCCGATCGGCGACGGCGCCGGCCACCTCACCCCGGACTTCAAGAAGATCAAACCCAAGGGGGAGTACGGCGCCCGGTCCGGCACCCAGTCGCCGGTGAACGTCCAACCGCAGGGCACCGACACCTTCCAGGCCACCGCCCAGGGCGGTGGCAGAACCCGTCTCGACCCCGGCGACCACATCGTGCTGACGCTGGAGGACGTCACCGTGGCCGCGGCCGCCGGGGTGGCCGTGCTGCGGGTGACCGAGAACAGCAGCAGCGCCCAGACCGGGCCTCTGAGCAACCGGTACGCGGCGGTGCCGCTGATGAAGACCGCGCCGAAGGAGATTCCGGCGCCGCGCGACTTCCGCCCGGACGACGCCATGGTGAACGCCGGATCCAACATCGTGCTGCGCTGGGACGGGTCCGACGACTTCGACTACAAGATCCTGTTCCCGGGCGGGCAGGCGACCGTCCCCCAGGGCGTGCGCTCCTGGTCACCGGCCGCCGCCGACGCCCCGAAGCGGGCCACCGCGTACACGCTCGTCGCCACCTCCCGCACCACGCCCAAACAGGAACACTTCCTCACCACGACCGTCGAGGTACGTGATCCCGTCCTGGACACCCTCACCGTCACCACCGGCATCTACACCCCTTGGGTCCAGGGGACGGCGAACGCGACCGGAGGACGGGTCACCTTCACCGACACCGGCGTGAAGATCTCCGCCAACTCCGGCGCGGCGGGGAGCGTGACGGCCGACAAGGCCGAGTTCAACGGCGTGAGAACCGAATGGGTGCAGGGAAGAAACAGCGACGACGGGTGGATCGGCTTCCCCAAGGAGGGGCTGAACGTGCGCAGGGGAAGCGGCCAAGACTGGGGAACCGTGTTCGCCGACAAGGCCGACCTCAACGGCGTGAACACCCGATGGGTGCAGGGCAGAACCGCCGCCGACGGATGGATCAGCTTTCCCACGAGCGGGCTGCAGGTCTCCCGGGGCGGGACGGACACCCCCACTCAGGGCTATGTGTACGCCGACTCCATCTGCGCGAAGGACGCCCCCTACGGGCAGGGCGGCGGGTGGATCAACCTCCACGACGAGGGGATGACCGTGTACCTGGCGAAGAACGGGAGTAACGAGCTCGGGAGCGTGACGGCCGCCAGCTTCAACAGGTGAACGAGTGGTGGGGCGCGGGCTCGCCGATCGCCCCACTCATCTCGTACCCGCACCGGCTTGTCGGGCGGCGTCAGCCGATCGAGCGGGCGATGCCCAGCGCCGCGGTCCGCACGGCGGGGGCGAGCCGGTCGAGGGCCGTACGCGAGTGCGCCACGATGCCGAGCGCGGCGCGGACCGTGCCGTCCAGCCCGAGGATCGGGGCCGCGACGGACACCGCCCCCAAGGTCATCTCCTCGTGGGAGTAGGCGAGTCCGGTCCTGCGGACCTCGGCCAGGGCGGCCGTGAGCCGGCCGGGCTGGGTGATGGTGTACGGGGTCAGCCGGGCCAGCCCCTCCTCGGCGAGGGAGGCGAGCAGCTCTTTCCCCGAGAAGGCCAGAATCGCCTTTCCGACCCCGGTCGCGTGCAGGGGGAGGCGACCGCCGATGTGGGTCTGCGTGGGAACGGCCTTGTCGCTGGAGATCTTCTCGATGCACAGGGCCTGATCGCCTTCAGGGACCGTGAGCTGGATGTTCTCCTGGGTAGCCTGGAACAGGTCGTGCATGTGCGGAAGGGCCGCCTCCCGCAGGCCACGCTGCTGCGGGGCGAGGGAGCCGATCGTCCACAGCCGCATCCCGATGCGGTAGCGGCCGTCGTCGAGGCGTTCCAGCCCACCCCAGCCGTGCAGCTCGCCGATGAGCCGGCGCGCGGTCGAGACGGGCAGGCCGCTTCGCCGGGCCACCTCGGTGAGCGAGAGTGCGGGATGGGCCACGTCGAAGCAGCCGAGGATGGCGAGCAGCCGCTGTGAGACGCTCTGACCTGGGGTGTTCGTACGGCCTGCCACATTCTCACCTTCGTCGTGCCAGGTCGCAGCTTAACGAGCGTTGCCACTGGACGGCAACGAACTCTGGCGTCCGAGAGTGTCCACGCCGCAGTATCGCGGTGCGGAACAAGGAGGTTGCTAGGGTGACGACAAACCGCGAGGACAGACTGGCGCTGCGTGAGCTGGTCGAGAACTGGGCGCTGTGGCGCGACGCCGGCGACTGGGAGCGCTTCGCCACGGTATGGGACCCCGCTGAGGGCTGGATGACGGCGACGTGGTTCCAGGGCCCGGCGGCGGAGTTCATCGCGGTGAGCAGGGCCGGATTCGACAGGGGAGTGAGCATTCTGCACTTCTTGGGCGGTCACACCGCGGACATCGTCGGTGACCGTGCCGTCACCCAGACGAAGATGACGATCAACCAGCGCGCGGTCGTCGACGGTGTCGAGGTCGACGTGGTCTGCACCGGCCGCTTCTACGACTTCTGCAGGCGGGTCGACGGTCAGTGGAAGATCGTGCGCCGGCAGCCGATCTACGAGAAGGACCGCCTCGATCCGGTCGACCCGTCCGCCCGGCCGAAGCTCGACCCCGAGCTGCTGGAGCGCTTCCCCGCCGGTTATCGCCACCTCGGCTACGTGCAGACCAAGGCCGGTTTCACGGTCAAGACCGGTCTGCCCGGTCTGACCGGCGAGACGGTACGCCGCCTCTACGACGAGGGCGCGAACTGGCTGGCCGGCTCGGCCACCCCGGGAGACCCGCGCCGGGCGGGAAGCTGACGTGCCCGCGCCCATCCTGACCTGCAGCGCCAACACGCTGCGCTTCGCTGACCTGCGTACCCGGGTGTCCTCGGCCGCCGCGGCCGGCTTCACCGGCATCGGCCTGCGGGTGGCCGACTACCTCGGGGCGGGCCTGGCGGACGCGGACCTCCGCGACCTGCTCGACCGGCACCACCTGCGCGTACTCGAACTGGAGCACACGTGGGACTGGGCCGCCGGTGAGGACCCGGTGGAGGAGGCGGTGTTCCGGTTCGCCGACCGGATCGGGGTCAGGCAGCTCAATGTCGTGATGTTCGCGGTGCACCCGCTGCCGGATCTCGTACGGCCGTTCGCGGCGCTGTGCGACAGGGCCGCGGAGCACGGGGTGCTGGTCGGCCTGGAGTTCCTCCCCTACAGCCACGTCCGGACGCTCGGCCAGGCATGGGAGGTCGTCGCCGCCGCGGACCGGCCCAACGCCGGGATCATCATCGACCTCTGGCACTGGTTCCGATCCGGCGCCGAGTTCGAGGATCTCGCCGCCGTCCCCGCGTCCGCGATCACGTCTCTGCAGTTGTGCGACGTGCTCGCCGACGCCGGGCCCGACCTCGCCGACGAGGCCCGGCACCGGCGGCTGCTCCCCGGACAGGGCGCGGGGGACACGCCCGGCGTGCTGCGCGCCCTGCGTGAGCGTGGCGTCACGGTGCCGGTGTCGGTCGAGGTCTTCTCCGACGACCTCGACGCGCGCCCCGCCGAGGTCGCGGCCCGGCTGGCGTACGACGCGGGCGCCGCGACCCTCGAACGTACGGGGTTCACCGCCCCGTCCTGGACGACCGATCCGGAGGAGGTCCGATGACCACGGCCGGCAGTGCCCCCCGGCGCGGCGGCTTCTCGGAGGACGGCTCGGCCGAGATCGTCCTGGAGAGCTTCGCCCACACCCCAGACCCCCGGCTGAAGCGGCTCATGACGAGTTTCGTCGAGCACCTGCACGCGTTCGTCAAGGACGTCGAGCCCACCGAGGAGGAGTGGGAGCAGGCCATCGGCTTCCTCACCGAGGTCGGGCACATGTGCGACGCCACCAGGCAGGAGTTCGTCCTGCTGTCCGACGTGCTCGGGGTGTCGGCGCTGGTCGACGCGATCAACCATCGCAACCCCGCCGCGGCCACGGACTCCACGGTCCTCGGCCCGTTCCACATGGTCGAGTCCCCGCGACGCGAGCTGGGCTCGGACATCTCCCTCGACCACAACGGCGAGCCCTGCGTGTTCGCCGGGCAGGTGCGCTCCTTCGACGGGACACCGCTGCCCGGAGCGCGGGTGGACGTGTGGCAGGCCAACGGGGCCGGCTTCTACGACGTCCAGCAGCCCGACGTGCAGCCCGAGCGAAACCTCCGAGGGCTGTTCGCCGCCGACGATCACGGACGCTTCTGGTTGCGTACCGTCGTCCCCCGCCACTACCCGATCCCGGACGACGGCCCGGTCGGCCGGCTGCTCGACGCCACCGGGCGGCACCCCAACAGGCCCGCCCACATCCACGTCATCGCAGAAGCCGACGGCCACACGCCGCTCACCACCCACGTCTTCGTCGAAGGCAGCCCCTACCTCGACTCCGACGCCGTGTTCGGGGTGAAGCGGTCGTTGATCCGGCCGGTCACGGTCATCGACGATCCGCTCCGCGCCGACCACTACGACGTCTCCAACCCGTTCAAGCTCATCGAGTTCGACATCGTCCTTGCCCCCGTCACCGAGCGGGCGTGAGCATGAGGCACGACTTCGTCCACGAGAGCCGTCCCTGCCGGGTCGTCTTCGCCGTGGGGGCGAGGTCACGGCTGCGCGAGGAGGTCGACCGCCTCGGCCTGCACAGGCTGATCGTGGTGTGCACCCCCGGGCAGGCGGCCCTCGCCACAGAGCTGACCTCTCCACTCGGCGAGAGGGTCGCGGAACTGCATCCGCACGCCGCGATGCACGTCCCGGCCGCGGTCGCCGCGAAGGCCGTCGCGCAAAGCCGGGAGATCGCCGCCGACGGCTGCCTCGCCATCGGCGGCGGCTCCGCGATCGGCCTGGCCAAGGCCGTCGCCAAGGCCACCGGCCTGCCGATCGTCGCCCTGCCCACGACGTACGCCGGCTCGGAGATGACGCCCGTCTGGGGCCTGACCGACGCCGGCCGCAAGACCACCGGCCGGGATCCGCGAGTGCTTCCCGCCACCGTGGTCTACGACCCCCAGTTGACGGTGACGCTCCCGTCCATGCTCTCGGTCACCAGCGGCATGAACGCCCTCGCGCACGCGGCAGAAGCGCTCTACGCGCCCGACGGCTCTCCGATCACCGCGCTCATCGCGGCGGAGTCCGCGCGGGCCATCGCGGGCGCGCTTCCCCGCGTGGTCGCCGACCCCCGTGACCTCGAGGCCCGCTCGGACGCACTCTACGGAGCCTGGCTCGCCGGCAGCGCCCTGGGAGCGACCACGATGTCGCTGCACCACAAGCTCTGCCACATCCTCGGCGGCACGTTCGGCCTTCCCCACGCCGCGACCCACACCGCCGTGCTCCCGCACGTCCTCGCCGTCAACCTCCCCGCCGCCCCGCGAGCGCGGGTCGCGCTGGAAACCGCGCTGGACACCGGCGACCCGGCGACGCGGCTGTTCCACCTCGCCAGAGACCTCGGCGCAGAAATGTCACTCAAGAGGCTGGGCATGCCGGAAGACGGCTTGGCAACCGTCATCGACCAGGCGCTCGCCGCGCCCTACGCCAACCCCGCGCCCATCACGGAAGCCGGCCTCCGCCACCTCCTCGGCAACGCCCTCACCGGCGCCGCGCCCACCTCCGGTCCGCCCGCGTAGCCGCGGGTGCGGTCGGCCTGGCCGGGGCCGGTCGGGCCCCGGCTCCGGCCACCTCACAGGAACGTCGGGAGCTGGGCGCCCGCGCACACGTGCAGCACCTCGCCGGTGATGCGGGCCGCCTGGTCCGAGGCGAGGAAGGCGACCGCGTTCGCCACGTCCTCGGGGCGGACGAGCTCGCGCATCGGCGTGGCCGCCCGCACCCGTTCTGCGTAGTCGTCCAGCATCTGCTCGTCGCCGCGCTGCCGGGAGAACTTGGTACGGATGAAGCTGGGGGCCACGGCGTTCACCCGCACGCCGATCGGGGCGAGCTCCATGGCCAGCGACCTGGTGAGGCCGACCAGTCCCGCCTTGGAGGCGGCGTAGCCGGGATGGCCGCCGCCGAGCCAGGTGCGCGAGCCGATGTTGACCATGGAGCCGGACCCCTGGGCGCGCCACAGGGGCAGGGTCGCCTGGGCGATCAGGGCGGGGCCGCGCAGATTGACGTCCTGGGTACGGTCCCACGACCCCGGGTCCACGTCGGCCAGGGACTGCGGCGGCTCGATGCCGGCGGCGCAGACCAGCGCGTCGATCCGGGCGAACTCGGCGCTGGTGTCCGCCACGAAGGATCGGATGGCCCCGGGGTCGGCGACGTCGAGGAGACGGGCGTGGGTGCGGGGGAGGCGACCGGCGACGTGACGCGCGGCGGGCTCGTCGACGTCCGCCACCACGACGGTCCAGCCGTCCGCCGACAAGCGGGCGGCCACCGCGGCGCCGACGTCCCCGCCGCCACCGGTGACCACGGCGACTCGCGCCGGGGTTGCCGCCGTGCTCATCGCAGCGGGGACCAGGACGTGGGCCGCAGCACGACGCCGGTGTGGGCGAGCTCGATCTCCGCGCTCCGCTCGCGCCAGGCGGCCAGCTCGGGGAAGTCGCCCGGGGCGGACTGCGTACGGGTGAGCGTGCGCACGTCGGGGAAGGACCACAGCACGATGGCCTCGCCACCGTTGCGGAAGGCCACCTCGTAGCCGCCCAGCACGCCGAACCCGTAGCGGTCGTCGAGCGCCTGCTTCACCTCTCCCAGCAGGCGGAGGTACTCCGGCGCGCCGCCCGGCCGCAGGCGCACGGTCTCGTGCAGGACCACCGGGGCCCGGGTCTCCGACGCCACGATCTCGTCCAGCGTGGGGGAGTAGTCCGCGCCGATCAGCACGCGGTCCGATCCGCCGGAGCGCTCGCCGTACCAGCGCTCCAGCGGCTGGTGGAACAGCTCGGGGTGGGTGTCGAAGTGGGCGGCGAAGCCGTCCCAGCCGCCGGGCATCTGCCAGAAGCCGATGATCTGCGGCCAGTCGCCGGTCAGGAAGACCGGCGCCCAGTTGGCCACGCACCGGCCTCCCGCCGAGCCCTCGGCGTTTCCGCGCGTGGTGACGATCTCGCCCAGCTCGTCCAGATAACGGGTGTGCGCTCCCGGCGCGCGCACCGGGTCGATGATCTCGTGCAGGTAGATGTGCGACATGATTCCTCAGTTCGTGATGGGGGCGCCGGCCAGAATCGGACGGCAGACGGCGGCGAGCGCGAGCAGGTGGCGGTCCTCGCCGGGCGGGGCGGTGAGCGTCACGCCGACGGGCAGGCCGTCGCTCGTGCCCGCGGGCAGCGACACGCAGGGCGTCCCGGCGAGGCAGAACGGATAGGTGTCGCGGACCAGCGCGCTCGTGGCGGCCTCGGCCGGTTCGCCAAGCGGCGGTGCGGTGATCGGTGTGGTGGGCGTGAGCAGCACGTCGACCTCGGTGAACGCCCGGGAGACTTCGGCCCGCCAGGTCTCGCGGAACGCGCGGGCCCGTTCCAGGTCCGCGGGCCCGTACGGATGGGCGCGCCGGGCCTCGACGGCGGGGGCGTAGGTCGTGGCCCGGTCGAGCAGGCGGGCGTACACGTCGGCGACCTCGACCGCGTAGATGACGCGCGCGTTCGTGATCGCGGGACCGGCGGAGGGCAGGTCGGTGGCCCGCACCAGCGCCCCCGCGCCGGCGAGGGCGCGTACGGCCGCGTCGAGGCGGGCCAGCACGTCGGCGTCGGCCTCGGCGAAGTGCCCGCCCGGCACCCCGACCCGCAGGCCCGCGACCTCGGGCGTCGGCGCAGGGGAGCCGGTCTCGAAAGCGGCGTCGAGTACGCGTGCCAACGCGGCGATCTCCCGGGGCTCACGGGCGAGGATCCCCACCGTGTCCAGGGACGGGCTCAACGGCACCACCCCTTCCATCCCGATGCGGCCCGGGGTAGGCCGGTAGCCGCAGATGCCGGTCAGGGCGGCCGGGATCAGTACCGAGCCACCGGTGTCCGTGCCGAGCGCGGTCATGGCCATACCGGCCGCGACCGCGACCGCGGAGCCGCCGCTCGACCCGCCCGCCGTGCGGTCCGTGGCCACCGGGTTGCGCGCGTCGCCGTAGTGGGCGTTGACCGTCACCGCAGAGGAGGCGAACTCCGGCAGGTTGGTCTTGCCGACGATCGTGGCGCCCGCGCGCCGCAGCCGCGCCACCGCCTCGGCCGCCGGC